>NZ_JBEZDY010000018.1:0-187255 GCF_040648555.1 Actinoplanes sp. NPDC049118 | reverse complement strand
CTCGACCGCAAGCCCACCAACGGCGGACAGGGCTGGTACGACTGGGCCACCACCAAGCACGCCAGCAAGCCCATCATGATCGCCGAGTGGGGCGTCTACCACCGCATCGGTAAGCCCACCGACAAGACCGCCGGCTACAACAGCGTCCTGCCCGAACTCGCCAAGCGCCCCGCGATCAAGGCCATCGTCTACTTCGACACCAAGCACGACGACGAAGGCAACCGCGACATCAGCATCGACAGCACCAAGAACAACCTCACCGCGTTCCGCAAACTCGCCGCCAACCCGATCTTCAACGTCAAGATCGCCTGACCCACACCACCCCAGCACGACCCCACGAGCCGCCCGGCCACCAGCCGGGCGGCTCGACCGCGTCGTGGGGAACGGCCGTGGCTCGGCGCGGGCGCCGCGAGCCGCAGCTGCTGGAGGTCGTGGTCGAGCCGGATCCGGCCTTCGACCCGATCACCCAGGAGGCCACGCTGCGCAAGCCGTCAAGAGACGCGGACCGCCCGGCCTGATACGTCGCGGCGCAGGTTCTGCTCGATTGGTGGAAACTCGATCGGAGATCATTCATACGCTCCCGCCGGGTTTACGGTGTCCCGCGGAGGAGACCCATGAATCCCGAAGATCCAGTGTGGGCGGACCGCGCGCTCGTGGCCCTGGCGGACCGGCCGGACGGCGCCACCGTCGAGGACGTGACGGAGGAGGTCGGCCTCCTGTTCGCGGACCGGTTCGCCCCGGAGGACCGCGACTATCCCGGCACCTCCACGCGGCCGCTGTGGCACACCCGGGTGTCCGACGCGATCGCGGAGCTGCAGTCGGCGCAGCGGATCACGACCGACCCGCCGGCGCTCACCCCGGCCGGCCGGCGCGCCGTCGCGGCCGCGCGACGGCGCCTCAAGGCCGCGCCCGGCGCGACCGCCACCGGCGAGGCTCCGGCGCCCGCGCGGGAGCAGTTCGTCGTGGCCGGCGTGATCTCCACGCCGCTGCGCGATCCCGAGGCGCGCGGGCGGCTGCACCTGAGCCGGCACCCCGGCGGCCCGATCGCCATCATGATCGAGCTGAACCTGCAGTTCGGGTCCGGCGTCGGCGACGCCTTCGCCCGGCTGGAACGGCTGTGGGCGCGGGTCAACCCGCGTGGCGAGCCCCTCGTGCGCATCGCCGGGCGCTACGCGGCGGGCGAGCTCACCATGCCCGAGATCGAGCGGCTCGTCGCCGCGGACGCGGTGCCGGTCGCCTGGCCGCGCCGCAGCATCCACCACGTCTGGCCGGACTTCCCGGTGCGACCGCACGTCGACGCGTCCTGCGTGACCATCAAGGTGGACGCGGCGCGCAACTCGTTCGGCGCGTACGGACGCGGCATCGTCTGGGCGGTCGTCGACTCGGGAATCGACGGAAGGCACCCGCACTTCTCGGCCTGCGGAACGCTCGGCGACGACTCCGTGAAGGACCTGCACCGCTACTTCCCGCCGGCCGGACCGCCGACCGCGCAGGGTGCGCTCGAGGACAGCAGCGGCCACGGCACACACGTCGCGGGCATCATCGCGGGCAGCATCGCCGGCTGGGCGGCGGAGAAGCCGGGCCGGCAGGTCTATGCCACCGAGAGCCGCTTCAACGTCGAGAACCCGGCGCGGCCGATGCGGGTGCCGCGCACGGCGATCGACCCGGCGGCGGTGGCCGGCATGGCGCCGCGGGCCCGGCTGGTCAGCCTCAAGGCGCTCGACTCCGCCGGCACGCCGGAGAACCGCGTGCACCGGATCATCCAGGCGCTCGCCTACGTGCGGGAGATCAACGGCGACAGCGTCGAGGGGATGCGCATCCACGGCGTGAACCTCAGCGTCGGGTACGAGTTCGACCCGCAGTGGTTCGCGTGCGGCCGGAGCCCGCTGTGCCAGGAGGTGGACCGGCTGGTGCGCTCCGGCGTGGTCGTGGTCGTGGCGGCGGGCAACTCCGGGTACGGCTCGGTGAACGTGACGATGGAGGCGCCGACGAAGTTCGGCCTCGGCATGACCATCAACGACCCGGGCAACGCCGACCTGGCCATCACCGTCGGCTCGACGCACCGCACCTCGCCGCACACCTACGGCGTCTCGTACTTCTCGTCGAAGGGGCCGACCGGCGACGGCCGGAACAAGCCCGACCTGGTGGCGCCGGGTGAACGGATCACCTCCTGCGCCGCGGGCGCCAACCTGACCGCCGCGGTCGGCGCGAACCCGCCGGAGGAGACGGCCGTCTACGTCGAGGACACCGGCACCAGCATGGCCGCGCCGCACGTCTCGGGCGCCGTCGCGGCGCTGCTGTCGGTCCGGCGCGAGTTCATCGGGCAGCCGGAGCGGGTCAAGAAGATCTTCGTCGAGTCGGCGACCGATCTCGGCCGCGGCCGGGAGTTCCAGGGCGCCGGCCTCGTAGACCTGATGCGCGCACTGCAACAGAAGATCTGAGTGGCCGCGGCAGGAGAAACGGAGCAGGTCATGACCGACTCGATCGCAGGACTACCGTTCTGGGAGATCACCTTCGACGCGGACGGGGACCCGGAGGGCCCGGGCCGCGACGCCCTTCTCACGGAGGTCGCCGCCAGGGGCGTCACCGACCTGTTCGTCTTCGCGCACGGCTGGAACAACGAGCGGCGCACGGCCCGCCGGCTCTACAACGGCTTCTTCGGCCTGCTGGCGGGTCAGCTGCGCAACACGCCCGCGAACCCGCCGGTCGTCGCGGGCCTGGCCGGCGTGGTGTGGCCGTCCAAGCGCTGGTCCGACGAGCCCATCCCGGACTTCGGGCCGGCGACGGCGACCGCGGCCACCCCCGGCGCCGCGGCCGCCACCGAGGTGGCGCCGGCGCCCGCCGCGGCCTCCTCGGCGACGCTCGACAAGAAGACCCTGGACGACCTGCGCGAGACCTTCCCGGCGGCGACGCGTGCCCTCGACCGGATGGCCGAGCTGCTGGAGAGCGAACCCACCGACGCGGCGCTGGCCGAGTTCCACTCCTGCCTCGCGGAGTTCGGCGCGTCCGGCGTCGCGCAGGACGACGGCGAGGGCACCGGCGCGACGGCCGGGCCGCGGATGCTGCAGGACGGCCCCGAGCGGCTGTTCGAGCGGTACCGAGACGCGCTGCGCGGCGCCGGCGTCGAGATCCCGGGCGGCTCCGGCGGCGCGGCCGGACTCGGCGACCGGCTGAAGGGCATGTGGAACGGCGCGAAGGAGGCGCTGCGGCAGGCGACCTACTGGGAGATGAAGAACCGCTCCGGGGTGGTGGGCCGCAACGGCCTCGGGCCCGCGCTCGGCGCCCTGCACGGCGCCGCCCCCGGGCTGCGAGTCCATCTGATCGGCCACAGCTTCGGCGCGCGGCTCGTCTCCTACGCGCTCGCGGGCCTGACCGACGGCCTGTCGCCCTCCCCCGTCAAGTCGGTGACGCTGCTGCAGGGCGCCTTCTCCCACTTCGCGTTCGCTGATCCGCTGCCGTTCGACGCCGGGCGGCGCGGCGCGCTCGCCGGCATGCAGCGCCGGGTCGACGGCCCGATCACGGTGTGCTTCTCCCGGCACGACGGCGCGGTGGGCCGCTTCTACCCGCTGGCGTCGTTCGCGGCCCGGGAGGACAGCGCCGGCGCGAACGACGCCATGTACCGGTGGGGTGGCATGGGTGCCGACGGTGCACAGAACCATGACGTCGCGCTGGACGCCATCGCGCCGGCCGGCGCCGCGTACCGGTTCTCGGCCGACCGGATCCTCAATGTGGACGCCGCCGAGGTGGTGCACCGCGGCGGCGCGCCGACCGGTGCGCACAGCGACATCGTGCATCCCGAACTGACCTGGGTGGTGCTGGCCGCCAGCCGCGCCTGACCCCGCCGGCCGGCCCCGCGGAGAGCCGCGGGGCCGGCCGCGCCGGGACGGGCCGAGCCGCGCCGGGACGGGCCGAGCCGGGCCGAGCCGGGCCGGGCCGGGCCGAGCCGAGCCGAGCCGAGCCGGGCCGGGCCGGGCCGGGCGGGGTTGTCGGGTACCGGTCGCTCGCCGGCCGTCCACGCGGCGTGATTCGCGATAGGGTTTCCCGACATCGGCGGTGGCGATGACGGATCGGGAGCTACGCGTTCGGGTGCTCGGCGACGCCGAGCTGGCCGTTGACGGGCGTCCACTCGTGGAGCTGGCCTCCGCCAAGGCGGCCGCCCTCCTCTTCTATCTGGCCGTGACCGGCACCGGTCATCCAGGTGCTGGTGACCTCGCGGCGGCAGCTCGGGCTCGGCGTGGAGTGGCTCGTCGAGGTCCCCGGCCTGCCCTGCCCGCCGCCGAAGGCCGGCCCGGCCGCCGCCGGCTACGCGGCGGTAAAGCTCTTAGAGGAGCGGGCCCGGCTGCTGCGGCCCGGCTTCCTCACCGGCGCCGACCTCGAGGGGACCGCCCGGGTGTGCCGGCTGGTGTCCGGCGTGCCGCTCGCCATCGAGCTGGCCGCCCGCTGGGTGCGGTCCGCCCGCCCGGCCGCCGCGGCCCGGGAACGCGCGGCGACCACTTTCACGATCAGCGAGGTCTACTGGGTGCGCGACGAGCACCTCGCCGTCCTGCCGAGTTCGATCCGGTCGCTCAACGAGGCCGAACGGGCGGGGGAGCTCGACCTGACCGTGCGGGCGCAGGCGGGCCTCGGCATGGTCCTCGGCACGGCCGGATTCCGCCGCCACGCCCGCCGGCACATCCGCGCCGCCCGCGCGGCGGCCGAGCGGACCGGCAATCCGATCACCGTCTGCTGGGTCGGAATCATGAGCGCCCTGCACGGGATGGGCGCCGGCGACTGGGCCGCGGTCGACGCGGGTACGGCCCGGGCGCTGGCCATGCGCGACGAGACGCCGATGTACCGATGGGCGGACGAGCTGCTGCTGGCCTCCGCGGTCGCCTGGTACCTGGCCGGCCGGCACGAACGGGCGGCCGCGGCGGCGGCCGAGGGCATGGCCGCGGGTGCCGGCCGCCGCGATCCGGTCGTGCACCTGTGGGGCCTGCTGGTCCTGATGGAGACGACCCTGCGCACCGACCCGGGCGACCCGGTCCTGCCGGGCTGGCACTCCGAGGCCGTCCGGCTGCTGCCGAAGGCGAACCGCGTCGACGCCGCCCGGGCGCACGTCGTCGCGGCCCGGCTGCACCTCGCCGCCGGGCGATCGGAGCAGGCGTGGCAGGCCGTCCGCGCCGCCGACGATCTGGTGGGCGCGGGGCCGTCGTTCGAGCAGTACGCCCTGGAGGCACACGCCGGCGTCCCCGAGATCTGCCTGGAGCTGCTGGAACTCGGCGGCGAACACCCCGGTCCGGCCGAGCTGCGGGCGACCGCCGCCGGCTCCGCGCGTCGGCTGCGCCGGTACGCCCGCAGGTTCCCGATGGCCATGCCGCGGGCCCTCGTCTGTCTCGGCTGGTCCGCGTGGCTGGACGGCCGCACCCGCGGCGCCCGGCGGACGTGGGCCCGGGCCGCCCGCGAGGCCGAGCGGCTGCGGATGCCGTACGAGCTCGCCCGCGCGCACGAGGAGCTCGGCCGCCACCTCGCCGCGGGGCAGCGCTCCCCGCTCGGGCTCGACGGTCCGGAACACCGCGAGCGGGCGATCGCCGGGTTCCGCGCCATCGGATGCGGCACGGGTACGCGAAGCCTTCCCGGATTACCCGTTCGTACGTAACCGGTTCCGGAACTCAGGCGAGTTGTCCTGATCGAGCCGCTAATGCCGTACGGGGGCGGCGGGACACCGCTTGACATGCGGCTTCGTCTATCGCTTTCTGTGACCTGATTCATTGCAGCACGGTTACAGAAAGGACCCCACCGCATGACGACACGCCCCACCGGCAGTGGACGTCGCGCCGGGACCCGGCCCCTGCGCCGGAGTCTCGCCCGCATACTCGCTCTCGTTCTGGCGCTGACGGCCACCGGCACGCTCACCGGTGCGGCCGCCGAGGCCGCCCCGCTGCCGGGGACGTCCGGGCCGAACCTCGGGGCCAACGTCACCGTCTTCGACCCGAGCATGCCGGTCAGCCAGATCCAGGCGACACTGGACGCCACGCACGCGCGTCAGGTCGACAACGAGATGGGCACCGCGCGCTACGCGTTCCTGTTCAAGCCCGGCACCTACGGCACGGCGGAACAGCCGCTGCAGATAAAGGTCGGCTACTACACCGAGATCTCCGGCCTCGGCGCGTCCCCCACCGACGTGGTCATCAACGGCAAGGTCGAGGTGTACAACCGCTGCCTTGCCGACGGCGGCACCAGCAACTGCCTCGCGCTTGTCAACTTCTGGCGTACGCTCTCCAACCTGTCGATCAAGGTCAACGGGGCGGGCCAGGACGGCTGCCGGGCCTCGGCGAACTTCTGGGCGGTGTCGCAGGCGGTGTCGCTGCGGCGGCTCGACATCAGCGGCGGCAACCTGTCGCTGATGGACTACTGCACGGCCGGCCCGCAGTACGCGAGCGGCGGCTTCATCGCCGACTCGAACATGCCGGACGTGATCAGCGGCTCGCAGCAGCAGTGGCTGACCCGCAACAGCAAGGTCAACAGCTGGTCCAACGGCGTGTGGAACCAGGTGTTCGCCGGGGTGCAGGGCGCGCCGGACGACGCCGCGTTCCCGAGCCCGCCGTACACCACGCTCGAGAAGACCCCGGTCAGCCGGGAGAAGCCGTACCTGTTCGTCGACGCCAAGGGCCGGTACAACGTCCGCGTGCCCGCCGCGCAGAAGAACTCCAGCGGCACCTCCTTCGCCGCCGGGCTCACCCCGGGCCGCACGGTCCCACTCAGCGACTTCTTCGTCGCCAAGCCGTCCGACCCGGTGTGGCTGATCAACGCCAACCTCGCCCTTGGCAAGCACCTGCTGCTCACCCCCGGGGTGTACGACGTCGCGCACAGCATCAACGTCTGGCGCCCCAACCAGGTGGTGCTCGGCATCGGCCACGCGACCCTGACCGCCGTCAACGGCTCGACCCCGCTCAAGGTCGCGGACGTGCCCGGCGTCGTCGTCGCCGGCGTCACCATCGACGCGGGCACGAAGGAGTCGCGCACGCTGCTGCAGGTCGGCAACAAGAACGGCATCGGGCTCAGCTCGGCGGCCAACCCGACCACGCTGTCCGACGTGTACTTCCGCGTCGGCGGCCCGCACATCGGCAAGGCCGACGTGGCGCTCGAGGTCAACAGCGACAACGTGCTCATCGACCACACCTGGGTGTGGCGCGCGGACCACGGCGTCGAGGGCTTCACCGGGGGCGTGAACGGCGACACCCAGCGCTGGCGCACCAACATCGGCCGCAACGGCGCCATCATCAACGGCGACAACGTGACCGCGACCGGCCTGTTCGTCGAGCACTTCCAGGAGTACAACACCATCTGGAACGGCAACAACGGCACGACGGTGCTCTACCAGAACGAGCTGCCGTACGACCCGCCGACGCAGGCGGACTGGATGAACGACAACGGCACCGAGGGCTGGGCCGGCTACAAGGTCGCCAGCAAGGTCCGCAACCACAAGCTGTACGGCGCCGGCGTCTACGTGTTCAACCAGAACAACCCGGCGATCCACACCGAGAACGGTTTCGAGGTGCCGGACCGCCCGGGCGTCAAGCTGCACCACATCATGACGGTCAACCTCAGCGCCGGCGTCATCGACCACGTCGTCAACGGCGTCGGCGACGCGGCCGACACCACGAAGATCGGCGTCCCGGTGTACGTGCCGGACTACCCGGCCCCGTAATTCAGCACCTTCGCCCCGGGTGGGCCGGAGCCGCGAGCTCCGGCCCACCCGTTCGCGAGCAGGACTTCAGGCCGCGTACGGGTCGAGCCGGCCGCGCAGCTCGGCCAGCGCCCGGCCGATCAGCCGGGAGACGTGCATCTGCGAGATGCCGACCTGCTGGGCGATCTCCGTCTGGGTCAGGTTTCCGTAGAACCGCAGGGTCAGGATGCGCTGCCCGCGCTCGTCGAGCGAGGCCAGTGCCAGACCGAGCGCGACGCGCGCCTCGGCCAGCTCGAAGCCGTGGTCCTCGCCACCGAGGGTCTCCCCCAGCTCGCTGCCGTCCCCGTCCGCGACCGGCACCGACAGCGAGGCGGCGTCGTAGGCCCGGGCGCCCTCCAGGCCCTCGAGGACCTCCTCCTCGGTGATCCCGAGGTGCGCGGCGATCTCCGCGACCGTCGGCGAGCGGCAGAGGCCCGGCGTCAGGGTGCCGTTCGCGGCGGTGATGGCCCGGCGCAGCTCCTGCAGGCGCCGCGGCACCCGGATGGCCCAGGTCCGGTCCCGGAAGTGCCGCTTGATCTCGCCGAGCACGGTCGGGATGGCGTAGCCGGCGAAGTCCGTGCCGAGGCCGGGGTCGAACTTGTCGACCGCCTTGATCAGCCCGACCACCGCGGTCTGCAGCAGGTCGTCGTCGGGCTCACCGCGCCCGGCGTAGCGGCCCGCCAGGTGACCGGCCAGGGGCAGCCACGCCTCGATCGCCCGGGCGCGCAGGCCCGGGCGCGACGGGTGGCCCGCCGGCAGGTCCGCCATGGCGACGAGCAGCTCGAGGGCGTCGGCGTCGGTACGCAGGCCGGTCAGCGGGTTGTCCTGCGACGCACGCCGGACGGTCTTCGTGATCATCCGAGAACTCCCTGGTCCAATGGTTGCCTCGCCGCAACCAACGCTAGACCAAGCGGATGATCCCCAACGGACCGAAGGTACGAGTCCGGTTCGTGTCGGCCCCGATTACTCCTGACGGCGACGCGCCGCGCCCGGCTCAGAAGCGGAACTGGCCGATCATGGCGTCGAGCTCCTTGGTCAGCTCGGCCAGCTGGGCCGCGGCCTGCTGGCTGTCCTCGACGCCGCGGGCGGTGGCCTCGGCGGCACCCGCGAGGCCGTCGACGTTGCCGGCGATCCTGGCGCCGCCGGCCGCGGCGTACCCGACGCTGCGGTTCATCTCGCTGGTGGTGGCGCTCTGCTCCTCCACCGCCGAGGCGATGGTGGCCTGCAGCCCGTTGACCCGGCTGATGATCTCGCCGATCTCGGCGATGGCGGCGACCGCGCGCTCCGTGTCGGTCTGGATGGCCTGCACCCGGCGCGAGATGTCCTCGGTGGCCTTGGCCGTCTCCTGCGCGAGGTCCTTGACCTCGCCCGCGACCACGGCGAAGCCCTTGCCGGACTCGCCGGCCCGGGCGGCCTCGATTGTCGCGTTCAGCGCGAGCAGGTTGGTCTGCGCGGCGATCGAGGTGATCGTGGCGATCACGCTGCCGATCTCGGCGGACGAGGAACCCAGGCTGGCGATCGTGCGGCCGGCCGAGTCGGCCACCTCCACCGCCTGGGCGGCGACCTGGGCACCCTCGTTGGCGCTGCCCGCGATCTCGGCGATCGAGGCGCCCATCTCCTCGCTGCCGGCCGCGACGATCTGCAGGTTGCGGGAGACCTCGTCGGCGGTCTCCGCCACGCTGGCGGCCTGTGCGGAACCCTCACGGGACAGCGAGCGGATCGACATGCTGCTCTCGGTCAGCGTGGTGGCGTGGTTCGCCACGCTGTGGACGCTGGCGGAGATGGTGCCCATGACGGAACGCAGGGCCTCGGAGGCGCGCTGCATCGCCGACGACATCTGGCCGAGCTCGTCGTTGCTGCGCACTTCCGGCGAGTGGGTGTAGTCGCCGTCGGCGGTCGCCTCCAGGGCCGAGGCCACCTCGCGCAGCTGCCGGACCATCGGGCGGGCGATCATCAGGGACAGCACCAGGCCCAGCAGGAGCGCGCCGAGGGTCAGCACGATGGTGACCGCCAGCGCGGTGCGGTACTCGCTGCGCCCCCGGTCGGCGGCGGCGTCGGCGGTGGCCCGCTCGCTGGCGATCAGGGCGCTCAGGGCGTCGCTCATCCGGTCGGCGTTCTGCCGGAACTGCAGGATCACCGACGGTCCGGGCGTGGTGCCGGCCTCGAACACCCAGCTGTCGCGCACCTTCTGGTAGTCGGCCCAGGCCTGGCTGAACTTCTCGATCTCCGCCTGGCGCGGGTCGTCCGCGCTGATGCCGGCCCGGTACTGCTCCAGCGCCTTGTCCAGGTCGGCGCCGTTCTTCTTGGCCTGCTCGACGACCTGCGCCTTGGCGTCGATGCCGTGCGCGGCCAGGTACGCCGCGAGGTCGCCGTTGGCGAGCTGGACGCCCTTGCGGACGGTGTCGAGACGCTCCTGACCCGCCACGTTGACCGAGCGCATCTGGTCGAGGCTGGTGCTCAGGTTCGCCATCCGGGTCATCGCGAAGACGCTGACGATCACGGTGCCGAGGGCCACCGAACCCACGGCGAGCATGATCTTGGTGGCCAGCCGGCGGTTGGCGAACCACGTCCCGACGAGCCGGGTGGGATTGCGGCGCGGCAGCCCGCGGCTGATAGCGGCGTTGGCCTTCATAGGTGCGTGTCCCTCGCGTTCCAGCTCGCCGGCGGGTACCCGGCATGTGCGTGTTCCCGGTCGGCCGGGCAGCCCGGCGGGCGGCGTCCGCACCGGGCGGACCCTCCGCCCACCCATCGGCAACCGACCGACAGAGAGTGAGTTAACTGTGACTTTATGTTGATACTCACATCGCCGTCGGGATAGTCATATCGAGCAACCGCCACCCGATGGAACGGCTGTGAGGGGCCGGAGTCGGTCCAGACAAGGCACTCGGCTCGAAGGACTGGTGGACACCATGCGTGGTGCAGGATTGTCGGCGCTCGCCGTCGTTGGCGTACTCGCTCTCAGCGCGTGCAGCGCGCCCGACGGCGGGCCGGAGGGCGCCGCGGCGCAGGCCACCGAGGTGGCGGGCACCGTCACGTACTGGGACACCTCCGACCCCAAGGCCGAGGGTCCGGTCTACGAGGAGCTGATCAAGGCATTCCAGGCCGACCACCCCAAGGTGAAGGTCAATCACGTCTACGTCGCCTTCGGTGAGGCGCAGGCGAAGTTCACCGCGGCCGCCGCCGCCGGCAAGGACGCCCCGGACGTGCTGCGCATCGACGGCGGCGCCATCCCGGCCCTCGCCACCGCAGAGGCCATCGCGCCGCTTGACGGCACCGCCGCCCTCCACGACGAGCCCGACTTCCTGCCCGGCCCGCTGGACACCACGGTCTACCGCGACCACGTCTACGGCGCGCCCCAGGTCACCGACACCCTCGCCCTGCTGTACAACAAGGCGCTGCTCACCAAGGCCGGCGTCGCCCACCCGCCGAAGACCTGGGCCGAGCTGAAGGCCACCGGCCGGGCCGTCAAGGCCAAGACCGGCGCCGACGGCCTCTACCTCAACACCGGCGCCTACTTCTTCCTGCCCTTCCTGTACGGCGAGGGCACCGACTGGGTCGACGCCGACAACAAGAAGATCACCGTGACCTCGCCGAAGGTCGCCGCCGCGATCCACACCGCGCAGGACCTGATCGCCTCCGGCGCGGCCGTGAAACCGAACTTCGCCGACCTGTACGGCGGCATGCAGACCGCCTTCAAGGAGGGCAAGGTCGCCATGGTGATCAACGGGCCGTGGTCCGTCGCGGACGCCCAGTCCGGCCCGGCGTTCAAGAACAAGGCCAACCTCGGCATCGCGCCGGTTCCGGCCGGAGCCTCCGGCACCGCCGGCGCGCCAACCGGCGGCCAGAACCTCGTGGTCTACGCCAGGTCTCAGAACTCGGCCGCGGCGTACGAGTTCATCCGGTTCCTGAACTCCAGCGAGAGCCAGGCCAAGGCTGCCGCAAAGAACGGCACCCTGCCCACCCGCGCCTCGGCATACACCGAGGAGGTCAAGGAGAACGCCACCATCGCCGGCTTCCAGCCGGTGCTGGCGATCGCCCGCGCCCGGCCCGCGGTCGCCAAGGGCGGCGAGCTGTACACCCCGTTCGAGACCAACCTGGGCCGCATCCTGCAGGGCAAGGTCGGCGTACAGCGCGGCCTCGACGACACCGCCCGGCAGTACCACGGCATCCTCACGGACTACACCGCGGGCTGATCCCGGTCAATGCGGGGGTGGCGCGACCAGCCGTGCGACCGCCTCCCCCGCTTCGCGGTCGCTCATCGCGGTCACGTCCCGCAGCAGCCGGACCGCCTCCGCCCGGCGGCCGTCGTCGGCCAGCTCACGCACCCGGCGGAGCAGCTCGTGGGCCTGCTCCGCCCGGGGCGTGTCCGGCGCAGGCTCCCGGGGCCCGGCGGGGCGGTGCGGATCCAGGTGGAAGCCGGGCGGAAACCCGGGACCCGAAGCCGTAGCCGGGCGGCGGACCGGGTCCGGCCCGGAACCGTCGAGTGCGCGCAGGTGCGAGGCCAGCAGGTCCGGCTCCCGGTGGCCGCTGCGGCGCAGGATCACCAGCACCGTCAACAGGCTGACCAGGAGCACCACGGCGACCGAGAACACGAGCGTGCGCACCTACCGAACGCTACGGCGGCGCCCGCGGGCCCGCGGCCGGTTTCGCCATCCGGGACCCCAGAGCAGCGCTTGCGCCGCGCCCCTAACGTGGGCCGGGGGTGCACCATGCCGGACGACCGCAAACCGAAGTCGCCGTGGCTTCCGCCGCGCTGGTTCATCCGGCTCGCCTGGGCGGTACACCGCGCGGTGTACCGCGTCACCGGCGGCCGGATGGGGCTGGGGCGACCGAAGACCGGCCGCTGGGGCACGTTGCGCCTCACCACCCGGGGGCGCCGCAGCGGCCTGGAGCGCAGCGTGATCCTCGGCTACTTCGAGGACGGCCCGAACCTCGTCACACTCGCCATGAACGGCTGGGGCGAGGCCGAGCCCGCCTGGTGGCTCAACCTCCAGGCGCATCCGGACGTGACGGTCGTTCTCGCCGACGGCACGCGGGCGGTGCGGGGCCGCGCCGCGGTGGGCGACGAACGCTCCCGCCTGTGGTCGCGCTGGCGCGACATAAACGGAAACCTGGACGGCTACGCGGCGCGGCGCCCGACCGAGACCGCCGTGGTGGTCCTCGAACCCCGTCCAGACCAGGCCTGACCGGTCGGTCCGGTCAGCGGTCGCGCCAGGAGAGCGGCGAAAGCCTGACGGCCCGCCTCGGCGATCCGCCGGCCGGTCTCGGTACTGAGATCATTGCGCGCCGAGTCGATCCAGCATCCGGAGCGCCGGACACGCTTCAGCAGCCCGAGCTCATACCCGAATCCGGCAAGCGCTTCAGCGTCCTTGGCCACGTCGGGTCCTTTCTAGCGGCCGGTGAGGCAGGTCGACGGGAGGGGGAACCAGCGGAGTTTCTCGAAGTTCGGCGGGAGGTCGAGGTCCTCGCCGTCGGGTGGCTCCGGTCGGGTGGCCATGATCCGGTGGGCCTCCTCGAGGTAGCCGGCGTAGACGTCCTCGCCCAGCGTGGGGCCCGGCTCGGGCAGGCCGACGACGCCGTCGGCGCCGAGCCGCAGGTCGGCGAGGCGTACGGGCAGCCGGGTGCCGGCCGCGTGCCGCCACAGACCCGTACGCGGGTTGAAGCGGTAGTCGCACAGCAGGCGGTGACCGTCGCGCGCGATCAGGGCGACCGCGTCGGCGAGGTAGCCGGCGACGGCGTCGGAGATGAAGTAGTTGAGGTTGATCCGCGCCCAGCCCGGCTTGATGCCCTCCCAGCCCTCCACGATCTCGGCCTGGAACTCCCGGGAGTGCGCCTCGTCGATGCCGAGCAGCCGGTGCCCGTACGGGCCGGCGCAGGAGCAGCCGCCGCGCGCCTGGATTCCGAAGAGGTCGTTGAGCAGTGCGACCACGAAGTTGTGGTGCAGGTAGCGGGTGCCGGCCCGGATCCGGAAGGAGACGATCGACAGCCGCTCGACGCGCAGGTCACCGAGCACCTCGATCCGGTCCTCCCCGGCCCAGCGGTCCAGCGTCCGCAGCCACAGCTGCCGCTCGCGGACGCTGATGGCCCGGGTGCCGACCGCGTCCTTGACCGCGAAGACCAGGCCCGCCCGGATCGACTCCACGATCCCGGGGGTTCCGCCCTCCTCCCGCGCGACCGGGTCGTCGAGATAGCGGTGGGTGGCCGGATCGACGAAGGCGACCGTCCCGCCGCCGGGGACCGTCGGCACCCTGTTGGTCAGTAGCGCGCGGTTCACGACCAGCACGCCCGGGGTCTGCGGGCCGCCGACGAACTTGTGCGGGGACAGGAACACGGCGTCCTTGTGGTCGCCGCGGCCGGCGGCGGACTCGCGCATCCGGATCTCCAGGTACGGGCCGGCCGCCGCGTAGTCCCACACCGAAAGTGCCCCGTGTTCGTGCAGCAGCCGCGCTACGGCCGCGGTGTCGGTGAGCAGGCCGGTGACATTCGACGCGGCCGAGAACGCGCCGATGCGCAGCGGCCGGTCGGCGTACCGGATGAGCCGGCGCCGCAGGTCGTCGAGGTCGATGTGGCCGTCCGGGTCGGCGCCGACGACGAACACGTCGGCGATGGTCTCCCGCCAGGGCAGTTCGTTGGAGTGGTGCTCGTAGGGCCCGACGAAGACCACCGGGCGGTCCCGTTGCGGGATGCGGCCGGCGAGGTCGTACCGGTCGTCCAGGCCCTCCGGCAGCCGCAGGCCGAGGAGGGCGATCAGCTTGTTGATCACCGCGGTGGTCCCGGTGCCGCAGAAGATCACGACGTCGCCGGGGCCGGCGCCGACGCTGCGGTGGATGATCTCCCGGGCCTCCTGCCGCAGGGCGCCGGTCTGCAGGCCGGTGGTGGAGGCCTCGGTGTGGGTGTTGGCGTACCGGGTGAGCACCTGCTGCCGGATGAAGTCCTCGACGAAGTCGAGCGCCTGCCCGGACGCGGTGTAGTCGGCGTATGTGATGCGCCGGCGTCCGTACGGACCGTCGAGCACCTCCCCGGCCCCGACCAGCCCGCGGCGGATCCGCTCCAGCAACGGCAGGTCCATGGTTCGACGCTACCCCCGCCGAGTTCGCACGGTCCGCGGCATCACGGCGACATACATACCGCAACGACATCCCCCGTTCATCCTGTGTCCGGCCGTCACTCATGGCCGCTACCTAGCGTCGGGTCAGCGATCTTCCCCGGCGAGGAGCCACTACTGATGACTGAACGACCCCGGCTGCTCCCGCTGCTCGGCCCGGCCGGCCACAGCGGACGCGACTCGATGACCTGCCTGTACCGCTGCGGCAACGCCTGCGACCATCCCGTGCCGAATGAGTCGGACAATCCCTACCTCGGCGACGTCGTCAGGGCCGGGTTCTCGCGCCGTGGCGTCGTGCGCGCCGGTGCCGTCGGCGCGCTGGTGCTCGGCCTCGGCGCCGGCGCGGCCGCACCGGCCGCCGCCGCCGATGCCGAGGCCGTGCCGGCGCGGCCCGGCGGCCTCCGGCGGGGCAAGGCCGGCCCGCTGACGTTCAAGGCGATCCCGCCGAACCGGCTCGACAGCCTGATCGTGCCCAACGGGTACGACTCGGCCGTCGTCATGCGCTGGGGCGACCCCGTGCTGCCCGGCGCGCCCGCGCTGGACATCGCGAACCAGAGCGCCAGGCGGCAGTCGGCGCAGTTCGGCTACAACAACGACTTCGTCGGCGTGCTGCCGCTGGGCCGCGGCGGCCGCCGGGCGCTGCTGGTGGTCAACCACGAGTACACCAACGAGGAGCTGATGTTCCCGGGCTTCACCAGCCAGGAGGCGCTGACCGTCGAGCAGCTCAGGGTGGCCATGGCCGCGCACGGCCTCTCGGTGGTGGAGCTCGAGCGGGTCAACGGCACCGGGCAGTGGGAGCCGGTGCGCGGGCACCGGCTGCCGTACAACCGGCGGATCACCGCGCTGGAGACGCCGTTCCGGTTCACCGGGCCGGCCGCCGGCTCGGCGTGGCTGAGGACGGCGGCGGATCCGGGAGGCACGACGGCGATCGGTACGTTGAACAACTGCTCGGGTGGGGTCACGCCGTGGGGCACGGTGTTGTCGGGCGAGGAGAACTTCAACCAGTACTTCGTCGGCGGGGACGCGGCACCGGCCGAGCTCAAGCCGAGCCTGGCGCGGTACGGGATCTCCACGACGGTCCGGGTGCCGAGCGGCTCGCGGCGCTGGGACCGGGCGCAGCCGCGGTTCGACCTGGCCCTGCACCCGAACGAGGCGCACCGCTTCGGCTGGATCGTCGAGGTCGACCCCTTCGAGCCCGGTTCGCGGCCACGCAAGCACACCGCGCTGGGCCGGCTCAAGCACGAGGGCGCCAACGTCATCGTGGCCCGCAACGGCCGCGTCGTCGCGTACATGGGCGACGACGAGCGCTTCGACTACCTGTACAAGTTCGTCTCCGACCGCAAGTTCCTGCCCGGCGATTCCTCGTACGCGCGGCGGCTCAATCTGACGCTGCTGGAGTCCGGCACGCTGTACGTCGCCAAGGTCACCGGCGACAGTCCGGCGTCCGAGATCGACGGCTCGGGCCGGCTGCCGTCCGACGGCGCCTTCGGCGGTACGGGCACCTGGATCAGACTCGTGTCCGGCAACACCTCGTACGTGCCGGGGATGTCCGCCGCCGAGGTGCTCACCTTCACCCGGCTGGCCGGCGACGCGGTGAATGCGACCAAGATGGACCGCCCCGAGGACGTGCAGCCGAGCCCGCTCACCGGCAAGGTCTACGCGGCGATGACCAACAACACCAACCGCGGCGTCGGCACCTTCGCCGGCGCGGACGAGGCGAATCCGCGCAACGCCAACCGGCACGGGCACATCTTCGAGCTGGTCGAGGACCGCGGCGACAACACGGCGGAGTCGTTCACCTGGTCGCTGCCGATCGTCTGCGGCGACCCGGCCGACCCGTCGACCTACTTCGCGGGTTACGACAAGGCGGCGGTGTCGCCGATCTCGTGTCCGGACAACGTGGCGTTCGACAGCGCGGGCAACCTGTGGATCTCCACCGACGGCAACGCACTCGGCGCCAACGACGGCCTGTTCGCCACCGCGATCGAGGGCTCCGAGCGCGGCCACCTCAAACAGTTCCTCACCGTTCCGTACGGCGCGGAGACCTGCGGCCCGTTCATCACCGGCGACGACCGCTCGGTCTTCGTCGCCGTTCAGCACCCCGGCGAGATCACCGGCGCCAGCGTGGAGAAACCGGCCTCGACGTGGCCCGACGGCGACTTCGCCAAGCCGGCCGTCGTGGTGGCCTGGCGCCTCGACGGCGGCCCGATCGGCGGCTGACCGGCGCCCGACCCGGGCTTACATCGAGACATTTCATTACGTCTATTGCCAATCCTTTTCGTAAGTGTTGCGATAAATCGCATGGCACGGACGTCCCGCGACATCAGGTCCGCCAACCGGCTGAGCGTCATCCAGCAGGTGATCTCCGCCGGCACCACCTCGCGGCAGCGGATCGCCACGGCCACCGGGCTCAGCCTGGGCACCGTGGCGACGCTGGTCGGCGAACTGACCGGGCACGGCCTGCTGACCGAGGCCGGCCGGGAGGACTCCGGCGGCGGGCGCCCGCGCGGGCTGGTCACGCCCAACGCCCGGGGCGGGCTGCTGATCGGCGTCGACGTGGCCGAGACCTACGTGCACGTCGACCTCTTCGACGCCACCCTCACCCGGCTGAGCGGCACCGAGGAGGCGCTGCGCCCGGGTGAGCGGCGGCCCGGTCAGGTGGTGGCGCACATCGTCAGCGGCGTGCGCACGGTCATGGCCGGCACCGGCGGCCGGATCCTCGGTGCCGGCGTGAGCGTGCCGGGTCAGGTCGACCGCGAGGGCGGCGTCTCGGTCTTCGCCCCGAACTGGGACTGGCACGACGTGCCGCTGCGCGACCTGCTCTCCCGCTCGCTGGAGCTGCCGCTGCACCTGGACAACCCGCTGCGCGCGGCCGTGGTCGCCGAGCTGTGGTCCGGCGCGGCACGCGGACGCGACGACGTTGCGGTCATCAACCTGGGCACGGGCGTCGGCGCCGGGCTGGCGTTCGGCGGCACCCTCTACCGCGGCAGCAGCAACACCGCCGGCGAGTGGGGACACACCACGCTGGTGCTCGACGGCCGGCTCTGCCGCTGCGGCAGCCGCGGCTGCGTCGAAGCGTACGTCGGCGCGCCCGGCATCATGCAGACGCTGCGCGACCTGGCACCCACCAGCGCGCTGCTGCACCCCGAGGATCAGACCGCCACCCTGGGCGCGCTGGCCGCCGGGCTCGCCGCGGGCGACCCGATCGCCGCGAAGGTCAACGCGGAGACCGGGCGCTACCTCGGCGTCGCCGTCGCCGACCTGATCAACCTGATCAACCCGGAGCTCGTCGTGCTCAGCAGCTGGGTCGCCGACCGGCTCGGCGATCGGCTGCTCGACGAGGTCCGCGCCGTGGCGACGCAGCACGCGCTGCGCCGCCCGCTCACCGACACGGAGATCGTCCTCTCCACCGTCACGGGCAATCCGGTCAGTCTCGGCGCGGCCACGCTCGCGCTGGAGGGCTTTCTCAATGGAGGAAGATGATGCTCAGATCGCTGGCCGCCGGGCTGCTGCTCGGCACCGCCCTCACCGTACCGACCGCCTCCCCCGCCGCGGCCGCCGCGGCCCGGGCGGAGGTCTCACCCGCGCCCGCGCAGACAATGGAAGCCATCGGCGCGTCCGGCGCCTGGTGGGTCAACGACCTCGCGAACTTCGCGCCCGCCGTGCAGCAGCGCGTCGCCGGCCTGCTGTTCGGCGCCGACGGGCTCGCGCTGTCGGCGTACCGCTACAACATCGGCGGTGGCGGCACCGGCGTCACCACGCCGGCCCGGGCCGCCCAGACCTTCCGCACCGCCGCCGGCGGCTACGACTGGAACCGCGATCCGGGCGGACAGACCTTTCTCCGGTACGCCGCACAGTACGGCGTGCCCGACCTGATCGGCTTCGTCAACAGCGCGCCGGCGGTGTGGACCAGCAACGCGAAGAGCTGCGGCGGCACGCTCGACAGCGCCGACAACCAGACCTTCGCGACGTACCTCGCGGACATCACCCAGCACTTCGACGGCCAGGGCGTGCACCTGGACTACCTGAGCCCGATGAACGAGCCGACCAACAGCTTCGGCACCTGCGGCCAGGAGGGCATGCTCGTGCCGACTGCGCAGCGCGACGACGTCGTCCGCACGCTCGGCGCGACGCTCTCCTCCCGCGGCCTGGCCACCAGGATCAGCGCCGACGAGTCCACCTCGGTCAGCGCCTTCAACTCCGAGGTGCCACAGTGGATCAGTCAGGCCGGCACCGCGCAGTACGTCGCAAACCTCGCACATCACACGTACGACTTCCCCGGCGACGCGGCGCGGACCGCCGCGCGCAACGTCGGCCGCGCCGCGGGCAAGCGGACCTGGGCGAGTGAGATCTGCTGCTTCGGCGCGACCGGCGGCTGGAGCCAGGGCTATGACCCGACGATCGGCGGCGCGCTCGGCCTCGCGGGCATCGTCCACCGCGACCTCTCGGTCACCTACGACACCGCGTTCCACTGGTGGACCGCCCTGTCGTCGGAGTTCGGCTGCGCGCCGGCCTCCGGCGGCTGCGCGACGACCGCGAACTCCTCCGGCTGGAACGACGGGCTCATCTACTACGACCCGGCGTACGCCGCCAACGGCAACCAGACGCTGTACCTGACCAAGCGGTACTACGCGCTGGGCCAGTTCAGCCGCTTCGTCCGGCCGGGCGCGGTGCGGCACAACGTGACCGGTGCGCCCGCCGGCGTGCAGGTGTCGGCGTTCGACCGCGGCGGGCAGTGGACGGTGGTGGTCACCAACCAGAACGCGAGCGCGACGCCGCTGTCGCTGCACCTCAACGCGAAGAACAACGTGTCCTTCGGCGCGGGCGTGCGTACCAGCGCCACGGAGAGTCTCGCGCCGGTCGCCGCGCCGGCTGTCTCGGCGGGCACCCTGAGCGCCTCGCTGCCGGCGAGGAGCATCACCACGTACGTGCTGAACCAGTCCGGTAGCGGCGGCACCTCGCTGAACACCACCCTGATCGGCGCCGCCTCGGGCAAGTGCCTCGACGTGCCCGGCGCGAGCACCACGAACGGCACCGCGGTGGACGTGTGGGCCTGCAACGGCGGCGCCAACCAGGCCTGGACCCACACGGCCGCGGGCGAGCTGCGGGTCTACGGCGACCGCTGCCTGGAGGCGTACCAGCAGGGCACGGCGGACGGGACCAGGGCCGCCATCTACACCTGCAACGGCGGCGCGAACCAGAGATGGCAGCTCAACGCCAACGGCACCATCACCGGTGACCAGTCCGGCCGGTGCCTGGACGTCTCGGGCGGCGGGACCGCGGACGGCGCCGCGGTGATCCTGTGGACCTGCAACGGCGGCGGCAACCAGTCCTGGCAGCACACCTAACCCGGCCCGTACGCCGTCAGGCCGCTCCAGGCCACGTACTCCTCCGGCCCGCCCTCCGCGAGCGCCGCGCGGGCGTGCCACACGGCGGACGCCAGCGTGTCGCCGCGGCTGATCCGCCGGTGCAGCGCCGTCATCGGCACCGCGCAGACCCCGTCCGGGATCGGCACCTCGGCCGCCACGATGCCGGCGCTGCCGTTGGACATCAGGGCGCTGACGAAGCCCAGCATCTCGTTGCCGCCGTACGGCTGCTGGGTGCCCGAGTCGCAGGAGGCCAGCACCACCCGGCGCGGCGCGACGCCGCGGGCCAGCATCTCGTAGAGCGTCAGCGAGCCGTCGCTGAGCTCGAGCGCCGAGAACAGCGGGCTGTCCGACCGGAACAGGCCGTGGCAGGCGAGGTGGGCGACGTCCGCCTTGCCGATCAGCTCGAGGGTCGCGTCGACGGTGCTCTCCGGCGGCAGCAGCGTGACGATCTCCTCGTGCTCGGCGGCCACCACCCGCGCCTCCTCGACCGCGCCGGGCAGGCCGGGGCCCGCGACCACGGCGACCCGGGCCGGTCCCCCGGCACCCAGCGTCCGCTTCGCCCGTGCCCACAGGCCGCCGGACGGCGTCACCGACACCGGCGCCGGGTGCAGCGGCGACCAGAGCACGCCGAGGAGCAGGGCCGACGGCACCACCACGAGCGGGACGTCGGCCGGCACGCCGAGCGGCACGATCAGCTGCCGGGACAGCGCGTCGAACGCGTCCTGCGCCGCCGTCCTGGCCGCGGCCGCGAACCGGGTGCCGTGCAGCAGCCGGCGCAGGCCGAACGCCGCCGCGTCCGCCTCCTGCAGCACCGGGCCGGCGGGCCCGAGCTCGATCATCCGGGTGCGCCGGGGCTCCACGACGACGGCCAGGATCTGGTCGTCCACCACGGCGTACTCGACCAGCCACCGGCCGTCCAGGGCACGCCGCAGGTCCGCCGCGGTCGCGAGCGCGGCCGCCTCTCCGCCGACGTCCTCGCCCGCCCAGGAGCGGCGCCTGATCCGCGCCTCGAGCGCGCTCTGCCGGGTCAGCAGGGACGACGGCTCCTTGCCGCGTTCGAGGCGTGCCGTCCGGAGCTCCTGCTCGACGCCGCGCAGCGCGATGACGTCCTCGTCGACGCCCGTCGCCGGCGGCTGCACGCGCAGCAGCGCCGCCGTCCGGGTGCGTTCCAGCCATTCGAGGATCCGGCCCGCCGAGGCGGTCGGCAGCAGCCGACGCAGCCCGAGCGCGCCCAGCTCGGCGCCGTGCCCGGCGGCGAGGACCCGCAGCTCAAGCGACGGCAGCGCGGCGCGGTGGCGCGCGAGGTCACGCAGGCCGCGCGAGCACTCGGCGACGACACCGCCGGCCCGTTCCGACTCGGCGAGCAGCGCCCGCGCGAGGTTGCCCCGCAACCGTACGAGCAGCGACTGGTCGCGGGCGAGGTCGCCGGCCAGGGTCAGCGCCCGGCGCGCGGCGGGACCCTGCCGCAGGGCGAGCGCGGCCCGGCCCGCCGCCAGGTGCCCGTACACGGCCTCGGTGCGCAGGCCGATGCGCTGCAGGGTGGCCGCGGCCCCGCCGAGCCGGCGCAGCACCTCGGGCGAGTACCCGTGGCAGGCGGCCTGTGCCTGCGCCTCGGTGACCGCCGCCCGGGCCGCCCAGGCGGGGCGGCGCTGCCGGCGGAAGTCGTCGGCCGCCGCGGCGGCGTCGGCCAGGGCGGTGCCGGCGTCGCCCAGCTCCAGGGCGAGGCGGGCGCAGCGCAGGCGGGCCTCGGGCGCCATCAGCCGCGCGCCGTGGCGCTCGAACTCCACCTCGGCGGAGCGGGCCGCGGCCATGGCCTCGTCGAGCAGGCGAAGGTCGCTCAGGACGTCGGCGTACTCGAGTTGGTGCTCGCCCAGCGGCAGGTTCGCCGCGGCGTGCAGGCGGCCGGCCTCCTCGAAGCGCCGGACGCTCTCCGCGAGGTGTCCGGCGTGGAACGTCGACCACGCCCGGCTGTTGGCGATCACCGCGAGCAGCCGCGGGCTCAGCTCCCGGCAGAGCTCGGCGGCGTGGTCGAGGTGGTCGAGCGCCTCGTGCGGGCGGCCCAGCTGGGTCTGCGCGTTGGCCAGGTTGTTGGCCGCCTTGACCCAGACGACCGGCGGGCAGTCCGGGTCGTCGAGCAGCTCGCGGTAGGCCCGCTCGGCGGCGCGCACCCGGCCCCGGTTGTGGTCGAGGACCGCCAGTTGCAGCCGCAGGTCCGGGCGCTCCTCGGCGGCGATCAGCGGCTCGGCCCGGCGCAGGTCGCGGGCCGCCGCACCGTAGCGGCCGAGCTCGTGCAGGGCGACGGACCGGGTGACCAGCAGATCGCCGAGGCGGCCCGGCAGGCCGAGGCCGTCGGCCAGCCGCACGGCCTGATCGAGTATTTTTCTGGCGCCGTCGTTGTCGAGCGCGACGTGCCGCGCCCACGCCTGGGCGCGCAGACCCACGACGAGCGCCTCGGTCGCGCCGGCGGCCCGCGCCGCCCGGACGACTTCTTCTGCCTGCGGGGCGTATCTGGCCGGATCTAGCACGACTCTTCTGTACGCGGCGTCTGCCTCGTCCAGGAGGCTCACCTGAATGTCCAATTTGCACCGCCCCGATTCCCGGGTGGAAAACGACGCCAGCCTACCGACGGAGAGGGACAGTAAGCCATGACCCAGAACTGGCCGATATCGGACCATCGCAGCGCCGAACAGCTCGAACGGGACTCCGCGGCCGTACGGGCGCAGGTCTCCAATCTCGTCTCGCCGAACGGCGACGCCGCCGCGCGGCGGGACTCCGACGCCGTCGTGGAACGGATCCGCAGGCGCCAGCTGGCGGCCTCGGACGATCAGGCCACCCGGTTCGTCACCTACACACCGGCCGACGGGTCCGGGCCGGTGCTGTGCGCCGAGAACCGGCTGGTCGTCGACGCCGACGCCGCACAGGCCGGCCGGCTCGGCGGGCTGCTCGCCGGCTACGCGGCGGCCGACCGCGCGGGACGCAGCCCGCGCCGCCGCACCCGGGTCTTCCGCGGCCAGGGCAACAGGTCGCTCGACGCGCTGCGCCGCGACGCCAAGCGGCTGCGGGACGATCACGGCATCATGGCGGGTGTCAACGCGATCGTGCCGCTCGGCTACATCGTCAAGGGCAACTCCTACCCGGGACCCACGGTGGCGCCGGGCGCCTTCGCGAGCAACGGCGGCGGCGCGCCGGTACGCGTGGCGATCGTCGACACCGGACTGACCGCCGCGCCCCGCACCGACGCCTGGGACACCGGCGTGGTGCGCAACGGCACGGACCCGGTGAACGTGCTGGCGCCGCTCGACCGGATCGACTGGTTCGCGGGCCACGGCACGTTCGCGGCCGGCATCGTCCGGCAGATCGCGCCGGACTGCGAGGTGGTCGTCTACCGCTTCACCAGCACCGACGGGCTCGGCACCGACGAGGCGGCCGCGGACATGATGATCCAGGCCGCCGACGAGGCGGCGGGCGGCCGGCTGATCATCAACGCCTCGTTCGGCGCGCCCGCCGTCGACGGCGTCCCGCCGCTGGCGATGCGCGAGGCGGTGCGCTACATCTCCGAGACGTACCCGAAGACGTTGATCGTCGCGAGCGCCGGCAACGACGGCAGCGAGCGGCCGCTGTACCCGGCGGCCTTCCCGGGCGTCAAGGCGGTCGGCGCGCTGAACAGCGACCTGAGCCCGGCGGCCTTCTCCAACCGCGGGGACTGGGTGCAGTGCTCGACGGTCGGCGTCGGCGTGGTGTCCACGTTCGTCGAGGGCCGGCTGCCGCCCGAGGACGGCATCGGCACGGACGTCGACTTCCCGGCGAACTCCTGGGCGACGTGGAGCGGCACCTCGTTCACCGCGCCGCAGATCGCCGGTGCGGTGGCGGCGCTCTGCGGCGACGACGGCGCGCTGCCACCGTCGGCCGCCTTCGACCAGCTCATCGCGGGCCGGCCGACGCTTGACGATCTCGGCGCGGTGGTGCACCTGCTGCCGGGCACGCCCGCCTGATCAGGCCGGCCCGGTCACAGTAGGGTCCACTGGGTCGCCACGGCCGGCCCGCCGGCCCGGCGGCAGGTGAGGCTCATCGGTCCCGGAAGCACGTCGTCGATGACGAACAGGCCACGGCGGTCCGCGTCGACGCCGCGTGCCTTCGGGACCGTCGGCTGCCGTACCTCGATGTAGGCGGGGCCCTGCGGCGCGAGGTGCCCGGTGAGCCGGCGTCGCCGGCCCACCGACTCGACCTGCACCGCGATGATCAGTTCGTCCCGGCCTTGCTCGTCGACGATCTGGAAGGTGAGCTGCCGCGGCTCCCGCGCCGATCCCCGTACGGCGACGGAGCGCACGGAGGCGGCCGGGCCGTCGGAGTCCTCCACGAGCGAGGCCAGTTCGGCGTCCAGGCGGCGCAGCGTGAAGCTCTGCCGCGCCAGCTCCATCACGTCCGCCGGCGGCTCCTCTGCGTCGTTGAGAATGGCGCCCAGCCGGGCGAGCAGGCGACCGTCGTCCGGTGTCGTCGGATCGTTCACCGTGTCTCCTCACACCGATTGGGAATTGCGTTGCGTGGCGCGTTCATCACACTCACGAGCCGGCTTCGGCGCCGCTGATACCTTCTGTCAGGAATTGGCGCAGGTGGGTCAGGCACCGGCCCCGCGTGGGGCCGAGGCTGCCGATCGGCATGTCGAGCGCCGCCGCCGCGTTCTCGTAGGACGGCCGCCCGTCCTCGGCCTCCACCACCAGGACCCGCAGCACCTGCTGACAGCGGGGGCTCAGCCGGCGGAACGCGGCCCACAGTTCGGCGTCGCGGTCGGCGATCAGGAACGGCCGCTCGGGGTCGTCGTCGGGGTCGGTGGGCCGGTCCAGCAGCCACGGCTGACCGACCGGCATGGCCCGCTTGGCCCGCCGCAGCGCGACCAGCGCCTCGTTGCGGCAGGTGGTGCCGATCCACGCGCCCAGCCGGGCCGGGTCGCGCAGGGAGTCGAGATTCTCCAGTACCCGCAGCCAGGTCTGCTGGAAGACGTCCGCGGCATCGGCCTGGCTGAGCCGGTAGGCGCGGCAGGTGGCCCAGACCCGGCGGCCGAACCGCCCGACGATCTCGTTCCACGCCGCCTGGTCGCCGCCGGCCGCCTTGCTGACCAGCAGGGCCACGTCGTCGAACGGCTCGGTGCCGGTCATCTTCGCCTCCGATGTCGCCCCCGGCGCCCGCGGGCCGCCGAATTCACGCCCATCGGCCGCCGTAGATATACCGATTTACCATAGACCAACCCGGCGTCGCGGAGGGTTTGACCTCGGGTCCGAGCGGGACGCGTCCGATCACGGTCCCGGCAGCGTACGTCCACCGCGGAGCGCCGCGGACGGCGGCATCGTCACCGGCGGGCGCGGCCGGCCGTCGCGCGGTGCGTCCGGGCGTTCCCGGCGCGGTGTGTCCAGTTCGGCCGGTCCGGCCGGTGCGGCGGCCGCTCAGCGCCGGCGGCCGAGGTTGATCCAGTCGGTGGACACCGGGCGGCCGCCGGCGCGCACCCGCAGCCGGACCGCGCCCGCCGCCGGGGTCCGCACGCTGAAGCAGCCCGCCTCGTCGATCGGCGCCTCGGCGAAGGTGCCGTCCGGGGTCTGGCAGCACACCGTGCCGCCCTTGGCCGGGCTCACCTGCCCGATCGCGTCACCGTCGTCGTCGATCTCCGCGTCGATGCGGTAGCCGCCGCCGTCGAAGACCAGCAGCCGGGCGCCGGCGGCGCTGCCGGCGCGGGTCGCCAGGGCGCCCTGCGGCGCGGAGCTGTCGAATGACAACTCGGCGAGGAACAGGTCCTCGTCGACGGTCCGCCAGGCGAACGCCGCCCGGGCCGCCGCGGCGAAGTCCGGCGGCAGGGCCTCCCGCGGGGCCAGCGCCTCGCGCAGGTCGGCGACGAGCGAGGGATCGTCATCCCACGGCAGCTGCGTCACGGCGGGCCTCCTTGCGAACGTGGCTGTCAGATTGGCCCGCGGCGCCGATGAACGCCACCAGGGCTGGGCAGGTGCGCAGTTTGTGCACGCATCGGCCGCGGGTCGGGCCGATGCTGCCGATCGGCACGCCGAGGCGCTCGCCGATCTGCTCGTAGCTCAGCGGCGGATCGACCAGCAGCAGCCCGACCAGCTCGCGGCAGCGCGGGGGAAGCTCGGCGTAGGCGTCGCGCAGCGCCTGCCGCCGCTCCTCGGCGAGCAGCCGTTCGTCGAGGTCGCCGGGCGCCAGGGCGGCCGTGCTCACCAGGGTCTCGGCGGCGCCGTCCAGCGGGTCGTACAGCCAGGTTCGGGTGCCGGCGCGCAGCAGCCGCAGGCACTCGTGCCGGGTGGTCTGCACGATCCACTTCGGCAGCGCCTCCGGTTCGCGGATCCGGTCCAGGTGCTCGACGAGCCGCAGCCAGACGGTCTGGTTGACGTCGGCGGCGTCGGCGCGGCTGAGCGTGAAGCGCCGGATCACCGCCATGACCAGCGGGCCATACCGGTCGATCAGCGCGCCCCAGGCCCGCTCGTCGCCGCCGGAGGCGGCACGCACCAGACAGAGGGTGGATTCGCCCGAGAACTCGCTCATGGCACCAGCACTCCGAAATCGGGATGCCACCGCTGCTGGTTCAGCAGGTGGTCGGCCGCGTCCGCCGCGGACAGGCCCTTCGCGCTCATCAGCGCCGCGATCTGCCCGGCGACGTACGGAGCCGCGAACGACGTGCCGGTCCACTGTGCGAAGCAGTCGAACCGCTCCGGGTTCGCGCCGCTCACCTCGAGCACACCGGTGACGTACGTGCTGGTGCGTGTGCCGTCGGCGCATGCGTCGACCCACGGGCCGAAGTTGCTGTACTCGGCGCGTGCCGGGCCCTCGGCGGTGTACCGCACCGCCGCCACGGCCAGCACCCGCGGCAGCGCGGCCGGCCAGGCCGGGCGGGAACCGCCGGCGTTGCCCGCCGCGGCCACCACCACGACGTCGCGGTCGAGCGCGGCCAGCCGGTCGGCGATGGGCAGCGGCGCCACGTCGTCCTGCGTCCGGCAGCCCAGCGACAGGTTGATGATCGACACGCGACGGTCGAGGCGGTCGATGGCACCGACGAGCATCTCCTCGTCGCCGATGCCCAGGCCGGACAGGGCGACCTCGGGGTCGAAGGAGACGTCCGGCGCCGCCCGGCGCAGCACGCCGGCGACGAAGGTGCCGTGCCCGCCCTGCAGCTCCAGCACGTCGTCGTGCCGGTAGAGGGAGTCCTCGTCGTCCGCCTCCGGCGCGTAGGCGGCGCCGAGCCAGTCGGGGTGGTACTTCGGCGCGTCGCGCCAGATGCCGGTGTCGCAGACCCCGACCATCACCCCCTTGCCCTCGCCGCCGTGTACGGGCGGGATCGGCGCGGCCACGGCGACCGGGGCGGTGCCGGGGTTGCCCATGATGTTGTCGTAGCCGACGAGCACGTGATGCGGCTGCACCTCCGGCGGGACGCCGCCCTTCCACTGCGAAGGCTCGCGCAGCTTGGCGACCAGCGCCGGGATGTCGGCGTCGTCGGCGAGCAGGAAGCGGCCGACGGTGCCGAAGGGCTTGCCGGTGCGGAACGGCACGCCGGCCTCGCGCAGCCAGGCCGCGACCCTGCGGACGTCGGCCCGGGCGGCGAGCAGCTGGCCCGGCCTGTACCAGAACTCGCGGCCCGGTTCGAGGTGGGCGCGGATCTGCTTGTCCTCGGCGACCGCCGCCAGGAAGGCGGCCGCGTATGCGCCGTCCTCGCCCTGCCCGCCGGCCGCGGCCGGCGCCGCCCAGGCGGGCAGGACGGCCGCCGCGGCCGCGACGGCGGACCAGCGCAGCAGTCCGCGACGGCTCAGCGGTCCGGCGAGCGGGCCGAGCCCGGCGCGCGACGATCCCGGCTTGAATGGGTCAGTTGACACAGTGTCCTCCGCAGCGACCAAGGGGTGCGAGGCTGGTCCCACCGTTGGCGGGCCGCCGGGCGAATCGGGAGAAATCTAGCCGTATTCCGGGTACCGGTACTAGCAAAAAGCGGACAGGATGCGAGTGTGGCGGGTAGCGGACAGTCCTGGGAAACCGAGGCGGAGAACGCTTTGGGCGCGGTACAACGCGACCCCCGCCACGCGATCGGGATCGGACAGACCATCCTGGAAAAGTCCGACAACCCGCGGGCTCGCGCGGTCGCCGCAAGGGCGGTGGGGCTGGCACACCGGGAGCTTAACGAGTTGAGCCAAGCGGTGGCGCATTTACGCCGGGCGATACGGCTGGCGCAGCGCAGCGGCTCGGCCGAGCTGACCGCCCTGGCCCGGATGAGCCTGGGCTACGCGCTGGCCAACAGCGGCCGCAACGTCGCCGCCCTGCGGGAAGTCACGGCCGCACTGAAGGACCTTTCCGGGTGCGATGCCGGGCGCGCGCGGATGCAGCGCGGGGTGGTGCTGCACTACGCCGGCCGGTACGAGGAGGCGGCCCGCGACTACACCGCGGCCGTGGAGATCGCCCGGCAGGAGGGTGACGCACTCCTCGAGGCGCGGGCCCGCAACAACCGCGGGCTCGTGCAGACCCGGCGCGGCATGGCGCGGGGCGGCGACGACCTGCGCCGCGCGGAGGAGATCTTCACCGCGCTCGGCCTGGACCTCGCGGCCGCCGACACGCGGTGGAATCTCGGCACCGCCGCGGCCCGTCGGGGCGAGGTGGCGGTGGCCCTGCGCGTCTTCGCCGAGGTGGACCGGCGCTACCGGGAGCTCGACGTGCCCCGCCCGGCCCTGCAACTCGACCGGTTGGAGCTGCTGCTGTCGGTGCCGCTGCCGGCCGAGGCGACCGAGGTGGCCGCCGCCGCCGTGCGGGAGCTCGGCGAGCGCGGCATGGCTTCGGACCAGGCCGAGGCGCTGCTCGGGCAGGCGCGCACCGCGCTGCTCGCCGGCGAGCTGCCCGCCGCGACCGCCGCCGCCGGCCGCGCCGGCGAGGCGTTCCGCCGGCAGGGCCGCCCGGCCTGGGCGGCGCTGGCCCGCAGCGTCGCGCTCCGGGCGGGCTTCCTGTCCGGCACGCGTACCGCCCGGTCGCTGACGGCCATGGTGCGCAACGCCGAACAGCTCGATGCGACCGGCTGGCCCGGCACGGCGCTGGCGACCCGGATCGACGCCGCCCGGGTCGCCGCGGCCCTCGGGCGTACCGGGCAGGCCCGCGAACTGCTCACCGTCGCCGCCCGGGCCCGCCGCGGCGGCACCGCGGCCCGGCGTACCCAGGGCTGGTTCGCCGCGGCCCTGCGGCATCGCCTCGGCGGCGCGGACCGGCAGGCCCTGAGCGCGCTGCGCAACGGCCTGGCCGTGCAGGAGACGCACCGCAGCTGGTACGGCGCCACCGAGCTGCGCGCCAGCAGCGGGGAGCACGGCCGGGAACTCGCCGTGGAGGGGCTCGACATCGCGGTCGGCGCCGGCCGCCCCGCGCACATCCTCGCCTGGGCCGAGCTGTGGCGGGCCACGACGCTGCGGATGACCCCGGTCGCGCCGCCCGCCGACCCGGAGCTGTCCGCCGTGCTGACCGAGCTGCGGGGCGTGTGCGCCGCCGTGGAGGCGGCCGCCCTCGCCGGGCGTCCGGCCACTGCGGACCAGCGCCGCCAGGGTCAGCTGGAGCACCGGGTACGGGAGCTGACCCGCAGCGCGGACGGCGCCGGTGCGCTGACCCGGCCGCCGCGGGTGACGGCGCTGGCCGCCGCGCTCGGCGACGCGGTCCTGGTGGAGCTGGTCGCGTACCGCGGCGGGATCCTCGCGGTCGCGGTCCGCGACGGCCGCGCGAGCCTGCACCACCTCGGCGACCTCGACGCAGCCCGGCGGCGCTCGCGGCAGCACCGGTTCGCGCTGCGCAGGCTGATCACCCTGGACGATCCCGCCGCCGCGTGGACCGCGGCGCGGCACGCCGCCGGCGCGCTCGACGCGCAGCTGCTCGCCCCGCTGCATGCCCGGATCGGCGACCGGCCGCTGGTGGTGGCGCCGATCGGCGATCTGCACGCGCTCGCCTGGGCGGCGCTGCCGTCCTGCGCCGGCCGGGCCGTGACGGTGGTGCCGTCGGCCGCCGCCTGGCTGCGCGCCGCGACCAGCGAGAGCACGGCGTGCGGACCGGCCGTGCTCGTCTCCGGCCCGCGGCTGCCGGCGGGCGAGAAGGAGGTGGCCGCGCTGGCCGCCGCCGATCCGCAGGCGGTGGTGCTGACGGCCGCGGCGGCGGGCGCGGCCGCGGTCGCGGCGGCGATGGAATCGGCGCGCCTCGCGCACATCGCCGCGCACGGTGTCTTCCGGGCCGACGCGCCGCTGCTGTCCACCCTGGAGCTCGCGGACGGCCCGCTTACCGCGTATGAGCTCGAACGGCTGCGCCGCCCGCCGGGCGTCGTGGTGCTCTCCGCCTGCGACTCCGGGCGTTCGGCGGTGCAGCCCGGCGACGAACTGCTCGGCCTCGGCGCGGTCCTGCTCGGCGCGGGCACCCGTACGCTGATCGCCAGCGTGCTGCCGGTGCCCGCGGACCGCACCGCGGATCTGATGCTCGACCTGCACGCGAGGCTGCGCGGCGGCACCGGGCCGGCCGCGGCGCTCGCCGCCGCCCAGCAGCACCTCACCGCCGGCGGCGACGCCCTCGCCCACGCGACCGCGGCGGCCTTCCACTGCATCGGCGCGGGTTAGCGGAAACCTTCGCCGGATTACGTATTCGAACCCGGTGGTGCCCCTCTGAGGTTGGTGCGGGACGCGCGCTGACGCCGTTCCCGGACACCGACAGGGGGACCCAGATGTTCGTCGACAAACCGGCCCGACGCCGGATCATCGCGGTGGGGGCCGCCGGCCTGCTCGCCGCGCCGGCCCTCGGCGGCCCGGCGGCCGCCGCCGAGGAACCGCAGACCGTGCCCGTGTACGCCGTGGTGCAGGAGGGCCTCACCGCCGAGCAGGGCGCCGAGCTGGCGAAGGCCTTCGGCGTCCCGAACGCGTTGCAGGCGACCGGCTACTTCGGCTACGTCGATGCGGCCGCGTTCGGGCAGGTACCGCTCACCGCCGCGGGCCGGGCCACAAAGGACGAGTCGGGCCGCGCGGTGCAGGCACAGTCGATCGACCGCGCCGCGCTGGAAAAGATCAGGCCGGTCGCCGACGAGGAGGCCCTGCGCCGCGGCGAGCAGCTGATCGAGCTGGCCAAGCTGAGCCCCGACCTGACCGCCCGCCCGCGGCTGACGCACACCGAGCTGACCCTGACCGACGCGGAGAACCGCAAGCCGCAGGTGCACCCCCTCGACACCGTGGTCAGCTACCAGCTGGACCTGGCCGGGCTCCCGGTCAGCGGGCAGGGCGCCAAGCTGCGCCTGACGGTCGGCCCCGACGGCACCGTCACCCAGCTCGCACACGCGCTGCGCGCGGTCGAGCGCCGCGGCGAGGTCAAGGTGATCGGCGAGAAGGCCGCGCTCGAGGCGTGCGCCGGGCTGTACGGCGCGGACGTACAGCAGGACACCCCGACGCTGGGCTACCAGTTCCCGGAGCTGACCGCCACCGACGCCGGCGGCAAGGGCCGGGTCACCACGATCCAGCCGCAGTACACCTGCAACCCGGTCGGCGGCCGGAGCGCGCAGGCGCACCGGCTGGTCCCGGCGGTGGAGGGCGCCGCACCGGGCGGCAAGCTCGGCGCCTCCCGCGACGGCGACACCGTGACCGCCTCGGTGTCCGTCGAGGGTGGCACCGCGCCGTACACCTACCGCTGGTCGTCGTCGACCACCGTGCTGCCCAGCGACGGCGGCGACAAGCCGGAGATCAGCTACCGGCGTACCCCGCGCGGCCGCGAGGACGACGGCGCCGAGCGGCTCAGCGTCGAGGTCACCGACGCCGACGGCCTCGCCGCCACCGCGCACGTCGACCTGCCGGGCGACGGGGACGCGGCGGCGCGGCTCGAGCCGGGCGGCGGCGGATTCGGCGCGCTCGCCATCGGGCCGACGGACGTCGGCATCGAGCAGACCATCGACGAGTGGCAGTGCGCACAGGACAGCGGCAACGGCTTCCGCAGCGTGATGGCCTCGCACGGCGTCGGCACCCAGTTCGACTGGCGCGGGGCCAACGCCTGGGAGAAGGACTTCAAGGAGCCGTCGCTGGGCGGGCTGGACAGCTCGTACGTCGACGACGTGGACGCGACCTGGTACACCGGCCACGGCTGGCCGGGCGGCTTCACCTTCAAGGGCAACAACTCCGACACCCAGATCACGCCGGCGGACGCCCGCTGGGGCAACCGGGACCTGGAGTGGCTGCAGCTCGAGTCCTGCCAGGTGCTGCGCGACACCAACGGCCACCACGACTACTTCGGCCGCTGGCGCCAGGCGTTCGCCGGGCTGCACATCCTCAACGGCTTCGACACGAACGCGTACTGCGTCTCGGGTGGCACGGGTGCGACGTTCGCCGGCTACCTGTTCCCGAAGAAGTTCCTGTGGTGGGAGCTCCGGCCCGCGTACCGGGTGCAGAGCGCCTGGGCCGCGATGGCGATCGACCGTGAGCCGTCCGGGGTGAAGTACCGCTCGACCGGCCTGGTCCGCGCCGACGGCACCACGAACATCGGCGACCACTTCTGGGGCCAGGGGCCGACCGGCCCGGACATCCCGCTGACCGCGACGACGGGACAGTGGTCCATCTCGGGCACCGTCTGAGCACACCGGAGTCCGCGGCAGGCGACGGCGCGTCGCCTGCCGCGGCTCAGCGCGCCGGCGCGGCGCCGGTGCGGGCGTCGGAACCCCAGCGGGCGGTCATCCAGCGGGCGCCGCGGCGGCCGAGCCGCTGACCGGGCACCTCCACGAAACGGTGCGTCAGCCACGAGACGCCCAGCAGCAGGCCGAGATAGGCGAGCGCCACCGGCACCTCCCCGGCGCCCGGCAACCGGTCGCCCAGCGGGGTGAGCACCGGGCGCAGCAACTGGATCAGCACGAAGTGCACGAGGTAGACGGAGTAGCTGACCCGGCCCAGCCAGGCGAGCGGGCGCCACGCCCACCGGGTGAGCAGGCCGAGCGCGAAGACACCACCGAAGACCAGCAGGGTGATGACCGAGCGGGCCCGGTAGGTCGCGGTCGGCGCCCCGAGCGCGTCCAGTTCGGCGTACCAGGCGAAGAGCAGGGCGGCGGAGACCGCCGCCGCGACCGCTCCCGCCTGCCACCACCCGGTCTGCCGGTGCTGCGCGCGGTGGATCGCGGTGCCGACGAACATGACCGCGACGATGAGCAGCCCGTCCCAGACGTGCGCGGGGTCCTGGCCGGCCGCCAGCAGGGTGCCGGCGATCGCGGCGAGCAGCAGGGCGCCGCACACGACGATCCGGCGGCGGCCGCTCGCCACCGCCGGCAGGCCCGCCGCCAGGCCGAGGGCCACGGCGACGGTCACCGCGCGCACGCCCGCGGGCGTCGCGGAGAGCAGGCCCGGCGCCAGCGGGACGGTCAGGACCGCGATCGCGGACAGCAGGACGGCCACCGCTCCCCCGGTTCGGTGCAGCCGCAGCGCGAAGAGCGCGCTGACCAGCAGGTAGAACACCATCTCGAAGGTCAGCGTCCAGAACACCGGGGTGACCAGGGGAACGCCGAGCAGATGCGGGAGCATCGTGGCGTGTGCCACCGCCGCGGTCACGGGGTGCGCGGCCAGGTACGGATCCATCGGCACCAGCCCGTTCGCGCCGAGGCACAGCACCAGCACGGTGACCACGACATACAGCGGCAGCAGCCGGGCGAGCCGGCTCACCCAGAACGACCGCAGGCTGCCGTGGCGCTCCAGCGACGCCGGGATGATGTACCCGCTGACCAGGAAGAACAGCATGACCCCGGCGGTGCCGGCGTGCAGCCACTCGCCGGTGAAGCCGCGCACGCCGCGGAACAGGTAGCGGCTCAGGTGCGCGTAGACGACCAGGAGCACGGCGACGGCCCGCAGTGCGTCCAGCCAGGCCATCCGCTCGGCCGCGGCGCCCGGGGCCGGTTCGGGCCGGGCGCGAACGGCGGGGGCGGCGTCGAGCACCCGCGAACGATAGCGGGAAGGCCGGCCCGGTGGGACGGGCCCCGCGGTCAGGTCGCCGGGTGCGCCTGCGGCTCGGCGGGGGCGGCGAGGCGGCGGGCCTCGGTCACGTCGGCCATCAGCCGGTCCCAGACCGGGTCGGCGCGGAACGGCCCGGCCTGCAGGCCCTTGCCGACCCGGGCCCACATGTACTCCCACCACGCCGCCACCCGCACCGGCCACAGCCCAACGCGCACGGCGCCGGCGAGGAAGCAGCGGTGCGCCAGCAGGGTCGCCGCGAGGGTCTCCGGGTCCAGCTCCAGCTCGGGATCGTCGATCGCCCGGCCGAGCGCCCGCACGTCGCGGTGCATCTCCGAGTACGCGACCAGGTTCGGCGTCGACGGCACCCGCAACGGCCCGTCCCCGGCGACCATGTCCGCCGCGTAGGACGGCATGAACACGACGTCGTCGACGGTGATGATCAGCGGCAGCTTCTCGTGCCCGCGCCGGACCTCGAGCTCGACGCCGGGCACCCCGGTCGGCGCGATGAGGTACTCGTAGTCCAGCACGTCGGCGGCCAGGAGCCGCACGGCGTCACCGATCGCCGGCACCCGCGCGACCACGAGACCGCCCTCGGCCGACACCTCGAGGCCGGGCACCTCGCCGATCACCTGCGCGAGTTCGTCAGCATCCATGCGCTGGTTATACCCAACCCCCGCACGGGCACGAGGGGCGGGCGCGGTGCGGACCGGCCCGGCAAACTTCGCAAAGCGGCTCGCGGGGCGTTCCGGACCGGCCTGATGCCGACCGAGAGGATGATCCGGAGCGGCCCGTACCGCCGCTACGCTCCGCCGGTGAGCGAGATCGAGTCAGCCCGCCGGCCCCGTACGGCCGTGTGGATCGCCACGGCCGTCGCCGTGGTTCTGGCAGTGGCAGCGGTCGTCTACGTGCTGATGGCGGGCGGCGACCCGCACAAGGTCACGTTCGAGATCGCCTCGAGCGGCGAGAAGGTCTCCTCGATCACCTATGGCGCGGGCGAGAAGCAGCTGGGCAAGGACGTGGGCAACGCCGCCGCCACGCCCTGGTCGAAGTCGGCCGACCTCACCGACGACTCCGGCGACCTGTGGCTGCGCGCCCTCTCGCCGGCGGGCGGCGCGATCACCTGCACGATCTGGGTCGACGACAGGGTGGTCATCGAGGCCACGACGCTGTCCGGCGCGGACTGCGTGATCCCGTTCGACGACGCCCTCGACAGGTAGCCCGACAGCGATCGACATTCGTCAACATATTGACATCCCTGTTTCCGGATCCGATGCTCAGAGAGCGCTCTCAACGCAACGGCAGGGCTGCACCCCGAGGATCCGCCTCCACCCACATTCCCTGCCGGGATGCCATCCCCGGCCGCATCCCCACGGCACGGCATCGAAGCGGAGGCCGACCCGTGGAATGTGACGATGATGAACTCCCGCCGTCCCACCGCACTCACCCTCCTGGCGCTCGCGGGGGCGTTCGCGCTCGGCCCGGCCGCGACCCCCGCCGTGGCGCGGCAGCCCGCACCCCCGGCGGCGCTGGCACAGACCGGCATCCGCGCCGCGGACCCCAGCGTGATCCGCATCGGCACCCGGTACGTCTCGGTGCAGTCCCTGAACGGCGGTATCGCCGTCCGGCAGGCCTCGTCGCCGGACACCCTGGCCGCCGCGCCGGCCCGCCAGGTGTGGGCCGACGCCCGCAACCTGGGTGAGGTGTGGGCCCCGGAGATCACCTTCGACGGCGGCCGCTACCACATCCACTTCTCCGCGGGACGCGGCTCCGCGCACCGCATGTACGTGATCAGCTCGCCGGCGGCCGACTCCGGGTACACGGCCGAGACGCGCCTGGTACTGCCGGACGACCGGTGGGCGATCGACGGCAGCATGTTCACCCACAACGGACAGCGCTACTTCGTCTGGTCCGGCTGGGCCGGCGACACCAACATCGAACAGAACCTGTACATCGCCCGGATGAGCAGCCCCAGCGCGACCACCGGCGGCCGGTACATCATCTCCCAGCCCCGGGAGGCCTGGGAGCGGGTGGTCGGCAACCCGTTCATCAACGAGGGCCCCGAACCGATCAGGGACCCCAACGGGCAGCTGCACGTCTTCTACTCCGCCAACGGCAGCTGGAGTGAGCAGTACTGCCTCGCCGACCTCCGGCTGCGGGCCGGCGGCGACCCGACCTACGTGTGGGACTGGTACAAGTCCAACGGCTGCCTCTTCGGCTCCAACCGCGCCACCATGATGGCCGGCTGGGACCCGACCCTCTACGTCAACGGGCCCGGGCACCACAGCTTCGTGCTGCTCAACGGCGACATCAACACCAGCCCGCCGGCCGGCGCCAGGTTCCCGCTGATGTACCACGCCGTCGCCAAGGGCACGCCGTACACGTGGGCGAACCGCTACTGGTACACCGGGATGTTCCTGTGGTGGGCGAACACCACGTACCGGCGCGCCAACGTGCCCGGTGCCAACACCGACACCGGTTTCGGCCTCAAGTTCTTCGAATGACCGCGCCGGCCGCGTCGCGCCGCCGCCGGCGACGGCCACGCCGTATGGTCGGCGCCATGACGCGCATCCTGCTGATCTCCGGCAGCACCCGCGAGGGCTCCCTGCACACCTCCGCCCTGCGCACGGCGGCCCGGCTCGCGCCGGAGGACATGACCACCATCCTGTACGAGGGGCTGCGCGGGCTGCCCGCGTTCGTTCCCGGGGATCCGGCCCTGCCCGGCTCCGTGGCCGACCTGCGGCGCGCCGTCGAGGAGGCGGACGCCGTGCTGTTCAGCACCCCGGCGTACGCGGGTTCGCTGCCGGGCACGCTGAAGAACCTGCTCGACTGGCTGGTGGCCGGCGGCGACCTCGTCGGCAAGGCCGCGGCCTGGCTCTCGGTGGCGCCACCCGGCGAGGACGACGGCGCCCGCGCGACGCTGGAGACGGTCCTCACCCACGGCAGCGCCCGGATCCTGCGTGCCGCCTGCATCCGCACCCCGGTCAGCCCGGACGCGGTGGACGCGCAGGGCATCGTGGACGATCCGCGGCTGCACCTGGCGCTGACGGACACGCTGCGGGCCCTCGGCCGCCTGCTGGCCGTGAAGGAGAAGCGCGACCAGCCGTCCTGGCAGACGTACTCGAGCGTCTACCCGGTGGTGCTGCGGCGCGATCCGACGGTCACCCGCCACGGACGCACCCAGCCCTGACCTCGCCCTCGCGCCGTCCGGGCGGAAGTGCCCGGCGACGGCGGAGCACGAGGCCGGTGAGCCGCGCGAGGCCGAACTCGTACGCCGCGGCCCCGAGGTTGGCGCCGCCCAGGAAGACCAGGGCGTTGTTCGAGGTGACCGAGTCGCTGATCAGCGCCGCGCCGAAGGCGCCGCCGTAGTAGGGCACCTCCTTGACCAGCTCCATGCCCGCGTACCCGGCCGCCGCGGCCAGCCGCGCCGCCCGGAGGCTGGTCGTGCGGCGCCTGGTCAGGTCGTACGCCGCCTTGGACAGCACGTTGGTGCTGGTCCCGGTCGCCGCCAGGAGCGCGCCGTTGGCCCGGATGCCGGCGCGCAGCCCGATACCCCAGACCGCGTAGCTGGCCACGAGGAACGCCACCGCCCACCGGGGGCTCAGGCCGCCGAGCAGCCCGGAGGCCGCCAGGCACACGCCCGCCACGGTGGCGCCCGCGTCCAGGGCGTAGGCCGACACCGCGGTGGCGGCGAGGCTGACGGCCCACCTGCGCAGGCCCTGGCGGCGCGCGGCCGCTGCTGATGCCATGGCGGGCCTTCCTGGTGACGACGCCCTAGCCATCAACGCGACAGAGCGTGACTGGATACGCGGTGATACCGCCGCGATCCGGACATCGGGGCGGGCCGGGCGAAAAAGGGAGCACCGGCCGGGAGCAGCCCGCCCGCGGCGGGAAACCTGCCGGAACAGGTTGCCCGGAGTCGGGCAGGGATCGCCGAATGGGCGCTCCGCGCAGTTGCCGCGGCGTAGCCTCAACGGGTGAGACCGGCTCCGGCGGTGGATATCTCACCCGGTGGCGAGCCTCGACGACTCGGCTGGCGGGCGCTGCGGATTCTCGTTCCGATCATCGCGCTGGGGCTGGCCGGCACCGCTCTGGCCGCCTTCGCCCTGGGCCGCGCCGAGGAGGACCGGCTCGACCGGGCGCTGAGCCAGCAGACCGCCGTGGTCGAGCAGACGCTCTCGGCCGAGATGCGCCGCTACAGCACCTCCCTGCAGGATCTCGCCGGCGCCGTCGGCGCGCAGAGCCGCCTCGAGTCGGCCGAGTTCAACGCGATCACCGCCACCACCAACCGGCAGCGGCTGCCCGGGGCCACCGGCGTCGCGTTCGTCGTGCCCGCCACCGACGCGCAGGTCGCCGACGTGGAGCGCTTCTGGCGGGCCGCCGGCAATCCCGGCCTGCGGCTGCGGCCGGCACCGGCCGCCACCGAGCATCTCTTCGTCGTCATGGCCCATCCGATCGACGGCGTCGGCGACGCCGCCGGCCAGGACATGGCGGCTTCCCCCCAGGGCACGGCGGCCTTGTGGAAGGCCCGGGAGACGCGTGCGGTCGCGATCAGCTCCGCCTACCGGCTCCTGCGGGACGCCAAGCTGCCCCCGGCTCAGCAGCAGCTGTCATTCGTGCTGGTCGCGCCCGTGTTCTCCACCTCGCCCTCCGCTGCGGACTTCGGGCGGTTCCGCGGCTGGATGATGATGGGACTACGTGGCGAGAACTTCGTGACGGATGCGATCGGCCGGACCGCCGGGGACACGGTCGCCGTCACCCTCTCCGACAACACCGCCGGACGTTCGACGCCGTTCGGGCGCTGGCAGCCGGCCGCCCCGATCGACCGCGACCGGGCCGCCCGCACCGTCACGGTCGCGGTGCCGCAGGGAGAGTGGTCGCTCACGGTGGCGCCCACCGAACGGCTGCTGGCCGGGACCGACCTGCATCTCGACCTCATCGCCTGGGCGGTCGGCGGGATCATCACCCTGCTGCTCGCCACCCTGACCGGCACGGTCATCACGTCGCGCAACCGTGCGCTGCGCAGGGTGGACGCCGCGACCGCCGCGTTGCGCGACGACATCGAGCGCCGCGAGGCGGTCGAGTCGCAGCTGCGCCAGCGCGAGACCGAACTGGTCGGTTTCGCGGGCGTCGTCGCACACGACCTGCGCAGCCCGCTCTCGCGGATCACCGGGTACGCCGACCTGCTCCGCGACGAGGCCGGGCCCGGGCTGGATCCGGTGCACCGCGACTACCTCGAACGCCTCTACGCCGGCGCGCAGGACATGCAGTCCCTGATCGACGACCTGCTGGACTACGCCATGGCCGACAACCGGGCCCTGGTCACCACCGAGGTCGACCTCAACCGGGTGGTGGCCGACGTGGTCCGCGAGCGGGTGAACGGCCAGGGCATCCAGCAGCCGAAGATCGTCGTGTGGCCGCTGCCGAGCGTCGAGGCCGACGCCACCATGCTGCGGCAGGTCGTCGACAACCTGATCGGCAACGCCCTGAAGTACACGCCGGCGGGCGAGGACCCGAGCATCGAGATCACCGGCCGCCCGGTGGACGGCGGCGGATGGCACATCGAGGTGGCCGACCGCGGCATCGGCGTTCCCTGCGACCAGCTCGACACCATCTTCGACGCGTTCACCCGGGCCCGTGGCAGCGAGCGCTACCAGGGCACCGGTCTCGGCCTGGCGATCGTGCACCGCGTCATCGAACGCCACGGCGGCGAGGTCGGCTGCGCCGCGAACCCGGGCGGCGGCAGCCGCTTCTGGTTCTCGCTCCCGGCCGGCATCCGGGTGACGCGGCCCGGGCCCGGCGGCGGCTGAGCACCCGGCGCGCTCAGGAGGTCGCCGCCGCGACCAGTTCCCGGTACGCGGCGACGCCGTCCGGATCCGGGTACCCGCCCGGCGGGGTGACCGACGTGCCGAGGTACCAGTTGCCGTGCTGCCAGTAGCAGATGATCTGGAAGCCGTGCGACACCAGCCAGTCCCGGGAGGCGCGGATGGCGGGCCCCCGCGACGCCCGGACGCCGAGGTCGTCGTCGATGCCCCATTCGGCGAGCGCCAGCGGCCGGGTGAGCGCGCCGAACGCGTTGTACCACCGCAGCATCCGCGGGTCCCGGCCGATGCTGACCGGGTCGTCGGGCTCGGTGCCCCGGGCGCTCGCCTGCCAGTAGAGGCCGAGCCCGTACCCGTCGGCGAAGGCGCTGGGCACGACCCAGTCCCGGACCTCGCGGTCGCCGCCGGTGCCGTTCCTGGTGACCAGCCTCGACTCCGGCCGCCACTGGAAGCCCATGTACACCGGCACCACGTCGATCGCCGGATTGATCGCCTTGGCCAGGTGATAGACCCGCTTGAACGCGCGCACGAACCGCACCCCGGTCATGTCGTCCTCGGGCTCGTGGAAGTACGTCAGGATGCCGTCCTCCGGCATCGCCGCGGCGACGGACAGGATCTCCCCGTCGCAGTACCCCGCGGCAACCGCGACGGGTGTGCAGGACGTCTTGAACGAGTACCAGAGCCGGGCGCCGTACTCGTGCTGGCAGTCGATCGCGTCGGGGGGCGGCAGCTGCCCCTTGTTGGCGAACACCCGGCGGATGCCCAGTTGCTCACCGAGGTTGGCACGTTCCTCGATGAAGCCGGCGCAGGTGTTGCCGTTGCCGATGACGTCGTTCTCGGAGGTGGTGGCGCCGACGACGAACGCCGGCAGCTCCAGGGCCGGCACCTGAGCCGGTGCCGGGACCGGCGGGCCGGCCAGCACCAGCACCAGCACGATCGTCAGGGAAGCGTGCATACGTCCTCCGCAGGCACTCGTGGTGCGTTGACATGAAACCTTGTTCGGGCACGCAACTCCCTTGTGGACCATGGGTGCCGGGGAAGCTGCGTGCGGAGTCGGCGCGCAGGCTCATTCCGGCGCGGGACTCGAATTCCGGACGGGCGGGGCCGGGACGGGGCTGCTCTCGTCGACGACCAGGACACGTCCTCGGTGTACCCGGCCAGATCGTGGTCGGGTCGCCGCACCGCGGCGGTGTCCATGCGTCAACCAGACCAGTATCGACACATCTCCGTCACTATCAGCCACCCGATAGACAACGAACTCCTACCCGAACGGTGGTGTCATGTGCGACATCCACCGGACGCCCCGGGCTTGCCGAACGGCGAGGGCGGGCGCAGGGTACAGGGATGGTGGAGGTCATCGGCGGCGCCGAGGGCGTGCTCGACGACGCCGTCGTGCGGGCGTTCGTCGTGGACTCGCTGAACCGAGCGGACCTGGACGGGCGCAGCGTCTGCGTGATCGTGCCGGACGGCACCCGCAGCTGCCCCCTGCCGCTGCTGCTCTCCGCGGTGCACGAGGCGCTCGACGGCCGCGCCGGCGGGGTCACGGTGCTGGTCGCGCTCGGCACCCACGCGGCGATGAGCGACGAGCACCTGCGGGCCCACCTGGGTGGCACCTACCCCGGCTTCACCGTACGCAACCACGAGTGGTGGGAGCCGGGGGCGCTCGTCTCGCTCGGCGAGATCCCCGCCGGCCGGGTCGCCGAGCTGTCCGAGGGGCGGCTGCGCACCCCGATCGAGGTCGTGCTGAACCGCGCGGTGGTCGAGCACGACGTCTGCCTGGTCATCGGGCCGGTCTTCCCGCACGAGGTGGTCGGCTTCTCGGGCGGCAACAAGTACTTCTTCCCGGGCGTGGCGGGCCAGGAGATCATCGACTTCTCGCACTGGCTCGGCGCGCTCATCACCAGCGCGGACATCATCGGCACCACTGGCACGACCCCGGTACGCGCGCTGATCGACCAGGCCGCGGCGATGATCCCCGGCCGCCGGCTCGCGCTGTGCCTGGTCGTCGAGTCCGGCACCGGCGCGCTGCACGCGGCGGCGTTCGGCCCGCCCGAGACGGCCTGGGCCGCCTGCGCCGGCGTGTCCGCGCGGGCGCACGTGCGCTACCTGGACGCCCCGGTCCGCCGGGTGCTGTCGATCATCCCGGCCAGGTACGACGACATGTGGACCGGCGCGAAGGGCTTCTACAAGGTGGAACCCATCGTCGCCGACGGCGGCCAGGTCATCCTGTACGCCCCGCACATCACCCGGATCTCGGCCATGCACCCCGAGATCGAGCGGATCGGCTACCACTGCCGGGACTACTTCCTGAAGCAGTGGGACCGGTTCGCCGGGTTCCACTGGGGCGTGCTCGCACACTCGACGCATCTGCGCGGGGCGGGCACCTGGGACCCCGGCGACGGCGAACGGGGCCGCGTCACCGTCACCCTCGCCACCGGCATCCCGGAGAAGGTCGTCCGCGGCGCGAACCTCGACTACCTGGATCCCCGCGCGGTGGACCTCGACGCCTACGCGGCGGACCCGGAGACCTTCACGGTGCCGCAGGCGGGCGAGGTCCTGTTCCGGCTGCGGTGACGCGCACGACGAGGCCTGCCCGGTGCCGGGTGCCCTCGATCAGCCCCGCGTTGCGCTGGTCGGAGCCGTACGAGCGCTCGGCCGCCTCCTCGGGGCTGCGGCCGAACCGGATGTGGCGCTCGACCAGCCGCTCCAGCCGGACGCCCTCCCCCGGCTCGACGTACCAGGACTGGTCGAGCAGCCCGGCGACGCCGCCCCAACGGTCGTCGTCGACGAGCAGGTAGTTGCCCTCGGTGATGATCAACGGGACGGCGCGGTGCACCGCCACCGCGCAGGCGATGGACTCCTCGAGGCCGCGATCGAACTCGGCCGCGTACACGATGTCGTCGTGCTGCGGCCGCAGCCGGTGCAGCAGGTTGGTGTATCCGGCGGCGTCGAAGGTGTCGGCCGCGCCCTTGCGGGCGTGCCGGCCGAGGCGGTGCAGCTCCGCGTTGGACAGATGGAAGCCGTCGAGGCCGACCAGCGCGGCCCGCTCGCCCAGCGCGTCGGCGATCTCCCGCGCGAGCGTCGACTTGCCGGCGCCGGGCGCACCGGTGATGCCGAGGATGCGCCGCCGCCCGTCGGCGGCCAGCTCCCGGGCCGCGTCGACGAGCCGACCGACGCTGACCTCGACCACAGCGCTCATGCCATGCCCACCCTTCGCATGCGTTCCCGGCCTTCGCTGTCGGGCCCGGCAGCGGTCGCATCGAGGTTACCGGCGGCTCAGCCGGGTACCGCTGCTAGGCGGCCGAGGCGCTGGCGGACCAGGCGGGCGCACAGGGGTATCGTGCCGAGGCAGGTCGCGCCGATCGCGGTGAGGACCACCGCGCCGCCGCCGCTGGGGTCGGTGCCGGCGGTCACCGCGCCGGCGCCGGCGAAGGCGCCGACCCACAGCACCGTGCCCAGCGCCGACCAGCCCAGGAAGCGGCCGAACGGCATCCGGGCGACGCCCGCGACGATCGGCACCACGGCGTGGATGACCGCGACGAACCGGACGGCCACCAGCGCCGGGGCTCCGTGCCTGCCCAGGTACGCCTCGGCGCGGTCGAAGCGCTCGGCGCCGATCCGGCGGCCCAGCGCGGTGGTGCGCAGCCGGGTGCCGAAGACGCGGCCGACGGCGTACCCGAGAATCTGGCCGGTCAGGGCGCCGGCCGTGCCCACCGTCACCGCCAGGGCGAAGCCGGCCGGGCCGGCGGGCAGCGAGCCGGCCAGCATGACCACCGACTCGCCGGGCACCAGCAGCCCGAGCAGGAAGGTCATCTCGACGACGACGGACAGGAACGTGACCAGCAGGACCGACCGCTCGTCGAGCGTGCCCAGCCAGTCTACGAGTGACGTCGCGGCGTTCATCAGGTCTGCGATCACCCGTTCAGCCTCGTCGGCCGGCCGGGCCGGGGCTATCAGGTCATCCCCCGAGAAAACCCTGAGCGGTGCGGCGCGTCAGCCCCGGGTCCAGAGCTGGTTGGCGGCGTGGTGGCAGGGCCAGATGATGACCGCGGCGCCGGGCGCGGTCGACGCGCCCGAGACGTCCAGGCACTGGCCCGACTGCACCGCGGTGACGGTGCCGTCGGCGTTCGCCCGGAACTGCTGGTTGGCGCCGCCGTGGCACTCCCACTGGATCACCCGGCTGCCGGCCGTGGTGCCACCGCCGGAGACGTCCAGGCAGCGGGTGCCGTCGTAGACCCGCAACTCGCCCGCGGTGGTGAGGTTCCAGCGCTGGTTGGCGCCGCCGTTGCAGTCGAAGATCTCCACGGCGGCGTCGTTGACGACCAGGTTGTCGTGCACGTCCAGGCAGCGGCCGGAACCCTGGCCGACAAGCGTGTGGCCGGCGTAGGCCACGCCGCCCGAGACGCGGTAGACGACCGTGCCGTGCGCGGGGACGGTGGCGCCGATCGTGCCCGTCGTGGTGGTGGCGGCCCCGCTCCACAGGTCCCTCAGGGCGTAGGAGCCCGCGGCGTTCATGCCGATCTGGGCGGCGCTGGTGGTGATGGTCGCCGCGGTGGCGTTCTCGTTGAACAGCGCCACCGCGCGGTCGCCGCCCGCGAGCACCTTGCTGAACACCCACTGGCCGCCGCCGTTGCGCACCACGTAGGCCTGCCGGCCCAGCGGGTCCTGGTCGACGGCGATGACGGCGCTGTTGGTCAGGATGCTCAGGGTCGCCGGGGAGGCGCTGCGCAGGTCGGAACCGATCAGCAGCGGGGCAGACATCATCGACCACAGCGAGAAGTGGGTGCGGTACTCGGTGTCGGTCATCCCGCCGTTGCCGACCTCGAGCATGTCGGGGTCGTTCCAGGCACCCGGCCCCGGGTACGCGGCCAGCACGCTGTTCTGCCGGATGATGTTCAGTACCGAGCCCCAGTTGTCCTCGATGTCGCCGGTGGTGCGCCACAGGTTGCCGACCGGCCCGGCCCACCGCCACGGCTGGTTCGAGCCCCACTCGCAGATGGCGAACACGATGGGCCGCCCGGTGGCCGCGAGCGCGTCCCGCATCCGGGTGTAGCGCTGCACGGCGTCGCGGCCCTGGTTGTTGCAGTTGTCGTACTTGAGGTAGTCGACACCCCAGGAGGCGAACAGCCGGGCGTCCTGCTCCTCGTGGTCGAGCCCGCCGGGGAACCCGATCGCGTCGCACGTCGCGGTCCCGGCGCTGGTGTAGATGCCGAACTTGAGCCCCTTGCCGTGCACGTAGTCGGCGAGGGCCTTGATGCCGTTCGGGAACCGGGTGTAGTCCGGCACGAGGTTGCCCTGTGCGTCCCGCTGGCGCTGCGCCCAGCAGTCGTCCAGGTTCACGTACTGGTAGCCGGCCGCCTTCAGGCCCCGGTCGACGAAGATGTCGGCGATGCCCTTGATCATCGCCTCGTTGAACTCGGCACGGCAGTGCGTCGAGTTCCAGTTGTTGAAGCCCATCGGCGGCGTCCGGGCGAGCCCGTTGTCGAGGGCGGCGGCGGGTGCCTGCAGCGCGGGCACGGCGCCGGCGGCCGCCACGGCGAGCAGCAGGGAAACGACGATCCGGCTCGTCCGCATCGGACACCTCCGTCCACCGCCCCCGGCGCGGGAGCTATAGATGAAGGTCTATCTGTTTCGGCCAGTTGTCAACCGTGTTGCCCGTTTCGGCGGGCGGCCGGAAAGTAAGGCGCCGCTGCGAATTCCACGGGGGAAGAACTCGCAACGGCGTTGCAGGGACCATAGTCGATATCTCGCGGAACGTCCACGCCGGGGTGCCCCGGAGAGGCCGCGCGCTCAGCGATCCGGGGTGCCGGCCGGCGCCATCACCCGCAGCGCGTTGGCGTCGAGGCCGATCCGCAGGGGTGTCGAGCCGCGCGGCTCGCCGTCGATCTCGACCTGGGCCGGGCGGTCGGTCTCCAGCCACAGCTCGCCGACCGCGAGGAACGGCTCGTCGCACAGGGTGCGACGGTCGCCGCTCGACGCGTTGCGGGCGGTCTCCCGGAGCAGGGTGCGCCGGGCCGGGCCGCCCACCGGGTACGCGACCAGCAGCTGGTCGTCCGCGTGCGCGTCCGCCGTGATCGGGCGGCCGGCGTGGAAGCCGCCGTTGGCGACGTACAGCTGATGGGTCACGAACTCGTGCTCGCGCCCGGCGGCGCGGACGACGGCGCGCAGCGGGCGGTGCCGGGCCAGCAGCGCCAGCGCGGTGATCGGGTACGCCAGCCGGCCGGTGATCCGCTTCAGCGGCGGCGGCGCCTTGCGCATCACCTCGGCGGACAGGCCGACGCCGACGTGGTTGGTGAAGTGCAGGTCGCCGGCGATCCCCAGGTCGACGTCGACCACCTTGCCGTCCACCAGCGTCGCGACGGCGGCGCCGAGGTCGAGCGGGACGCCGACCGTGCGCGCGAAGTTGTTGGTGGTGCCCAGCGGCAGCAGCCCCATCGCGATGTCGCGGTGCGCGAGCACCCGCGCGGCCGTGCTGATCGTGCCGTCTCCCCCGCCGACGACGACGAGGTCCGCGCCCAGGCCGGCCGCCGTCGCCAGGGTCTGCTCCAGCTCGCCGGGCCGGTCGACCGGGTACGCCCCCAGCAGGGTGAAGCCGGCCGCGACGAGCGCGGCCTCGGCGGTGTCGTAGAGCCTGCGCCCGCGGCGGGCGTGTGCGTTGACCACCAGCACCGCGCGCCGCGCGCCCCGGATGTCGTCGCTGAGCTGCCGCTTGGTTCGCATCGCCGCAGACCCTATCGAACTTGGCATGCGCCGGTACCCCCGCGTGACGGCGGGTGGCCGCATGATCTGCGCATGGAGACCCCGAGCAGGATGACCGTCGCGGCGGACCTGGACGCGCTGGTCCGGTCCGCGTCCGCGGGCGACGGCCGCGCGCTGAACGACCTGCTGACGATGCTGCGCCCGGAGGCGCTGCGGCTGTGCGCGCGCTTCCTGCCGCATCGCGAGGACGCCGAGGAGGCGTGCCAGGACACCCTGCTGGCGGTGGCCCGCGGCATCGGCCGGTTCGACGGGCGCTCGTCGTTCCGCACCTGGTTCTACCGGATCGCCGCCAACCGGTCCCGGTCGACCTACCAGAGCCTGCGGCGCCGGTTCGTCGCCGAGGCGGCCGGGGTGCCGCTGCCGGAGCGGCCGGATCCCCGGCGCACCAGCGTCGTCGCCGGCACCCGGCTCGACCTGCTGGACGCCCTGGAGGCCCTGGCACCGGAGTACGCCGAGGCGCTCGTGCTGCGCGACGTCCTCGACCTGGGCTACGGCGAGATCGCCGCGCTGCTCGAGGTGCCGGACGGCACCGTCAAGTCGCGCATCCACCAGGCCCGGCGCCAGGTGCGGCGGCGGCTGGACGAGGGGGAAAGATGACCTTGGCGGAGCGGCGAACAAACGGGACGGCCGGCGGGACCAATCCCCCGAGGAGCCGGCACGTCAACGAAGGGGACCCGACATGCGTACCACCGGAGTTCATCGCCGCGCGGCGATCGGCGCACTCGCCCTGACGGTCGTGGCACACCTCGCCGGCTGCGGTGGCGAGGCGCTGTCACCGTTGCCGGGCCAGGCCGCCGCCCCGCCGCCCTCCGCGTCGGCGGCCGGGGTGCCGGCGCCGAGCACCGAGGCCTCGGCGACCGCGGGATCCCCGCCCAGGACGACCGGGGCCGCCACGACCAGGCCGGCGCGGACCAGGAGCAGAACCGCAGAACCGGAGCCGGAGGACCCCTCCGAGAACTGCCTCGGCGCCGTGCGCTACCGGATCGACCTGCAGAGCACCGAGATCGAGATGATCAGGTCGATGTGCTTCCACACCGGCGGAACGCTCCGGCTGCAGAGCATCGGACCCGGGCTGGTGACCGCGACACCGGAGGACCTGGTGGACCCGAGATACGAGGCCGGGGTGCAGGACCTGCGCTTCCTGCGGGCCGGCACGGTCACCGTGACCATCCCGCAGGACGAGCGGACGTACACGATCACGGTCGTGGTGGTCGACTGAGACCTCAGCGCACCCGCACGCCGGCGAGCAGAGTGTCCACGAAGGCCGGCGCGCTGCCCCGCGGCGGCGCCACCTGGACGTACACCAGCACGGTGTCGCCGGGGCGGGTGCCGACCGCCTCCACCACCTCAGCGCGCCCGTCCGGGCAGGCACGGAACCCGGCGATGAACCAGTCCAGTCCGGCCTGCCGGCTGGTCCGCACCGGCATGGTGGCGCAGCCCGCGTTCGGGCGCCCGGCGACGAACCGCTCCGGGGTGGTCTCGGCGGCACCGTCGCGCGACAGCCAGGCGAACGCACCGGGCACCGCGGTGTCGCGGGTCCAGCGCGCGGGATCCGGCGAGACGACAAGCGCCGGTCCCGGCCGCGTCCAGTGTCCCGATCTCGCGGCCCACCCCGCGGGTATCCGCAGGGAGAGCTGGCCCGCGGCATCGACGACCGCGCCCGGGCGCGGCGGGAGCCGGGCACCGATCGAGTCCGACGCCGCGGCCGCGATGACGCACACGGTCGCCAGCCCCATCGCCGTGCGGCCGGCGGCCATGGCGAGCGGGCCGGCCCGGGACCGGCCCGCGGTGGCGCGGTCCAGCGCCGCGCCGAGCTCGGCCGCGTCCGGGTAGCGGTTCGCGGGCCGGCGCGCCGTCGCCGTGCGCAGCACCTCGGCGACCTTCGGCGGTACGCCGTCGCGCAGCCGGACCGCCTCGCCGGGCCGGTGACCGCCCGGCACCGCCAGGAGCCGCATCCCGAGCCGGCCGAGCCCGTAGACGTCGGCGCGCCGGTCGACGATCGCGAGCGGGTCGTCCTGTTCCGGCGCCATGTAGCCGGGCGTGCCGGCGCGCGCGGTCAGGCCGGACGCCGCGGCGAGCGCCTTGGCCAGCCCGAGATCGGCGATGACGACCCGGTCGGCGGCGGCCGGGTGCGGGTGCGCGTGCGTGCCGGGCCGCGCCGCGAACAGCACGTTGCCCGGCGTGAGGTCGCGGTGGACGATGCCGTGCTCGTGCAGGACGGCGACGCCCGCGCAGATCTCCCGCAGCAGCGCGACGGCCGGCCGGGCCGGCAGCGGGTCGCCGGCGAGCCGTTCGTGCAGGCTACCGCCCTCGGCCCAGGCCATCACCAGGTACGGCCGGCCGTCGGGCAGCTCGCCGAGCGCGTGCACCCGCACGACGCGGTCGTCGTTCAGCCGCCAGAGCAGCCGGGCCTCGTCCAGGAACCGCTCCCGGACCCGCAGGTCGTGGCTCCAGTTCTCGGCCAGCACCTTGATCGCGACGTGTGCGCCGAGGGCCGCGTCGTGCCCCAGCCAGACCGTCGCGAAGGAACCGACACCGAGCAGTCGTTCGATGCGGTACGACCCGATCCGCGCCGGCGAGGTCACCACCGCCCGAGCCTATCCGGGCGGCGCACCGTGCCGGGTTCCGCGGGAACGCCGGGCCGTCACCCGTACGCGGGAATGACCCGCCGCCGGTAGAAAATCTATGTGGCGGTTCCTGGATTTTCTTACCTAGGGAAGTTAGCGTTTCTCCTATCGAACAAGGAAGATCGAGACGCGGACGCGGTGCCCGGCCGTGCGGTCACGACGGGCACCAACTGGAGTCGAGCAGGGGCCCACGCCCCCGAGGGTTCCGCCCGGCTCCGCGCACCAGCCGCACGTGATGGGGCCAGGAAAGCGGTGGAGGGCTCCGTCACCGGCGCAAGGGGGAACATCCCGGAGAAGATGAACCGAGGAAAGGGAGGGCCGTACACCGTTGGATCGCCCGCCATCGACTCGTCTGAGGTCGGGCGGACACCGCAGTATCCATCGAACGAGAGGTGGTCTCCGGTCACGCATGAGCGATCCCCGCATCCGCTGCCGTCACAGGCGGCCGGTGCGGATACGACAACCCGACGCGACTGTCGGTAAATGGTGTTTCAGACCCGATGATCCCGGGCCCCGGCGCTGGCGCCGGGGCCCTCGACCGTGCCGGAACGCGGAGCACAGGCACTTCGCGGCCGGGTGCCGGTAGGATTCCGGTGGTCGTCACCGGACAACGTCGACAGAGGCGAACGATCATGGCCGAGTCAACGAGGCGCAGCGGATCCGACGTCGCGGCGCTGCGGGCCGAGGCACAGCAGTTGCGGGCCACGCACCGCGCGCTCAGCGCCGCGATCGAGATCTGGGCCGCGGCCAGGGCGGCGTCGACGAAGGCCGCCCTCTGCGCACAGCGCGCCGCACACGACGCCGAGCGCCTAGCCTGGGACCGGTGGTCGGCCCTGCGCGAGGCGCGCCGCGCCGACCCCGCCGACCTGCGGCTCGTCGCGGAGGCCGACCAGGCCCATGCCGCGCACGAGGCGGCGCGGGAGGCCTCCGACGCCGCGGCCCGCGAGGCCGCCGCCGTAGCGCAGGCGGCCCTGGAGGAGTCCGCGCGCGACAGCGCGCGGCTGCGCGAGCTCGGCGCCCGGTGCCGCGCGGCGGCCCGCCCCACGACGCGGCCGTCGCCGCGCGCGGACGTCTGAAAGCGCCGTCGGACGGCGGGGCCGCTGGGTACGGTGGACACGCCTGCCGCAGCAACACCGGGCCGGTCCATGTACCACGATCGACCATTGGAAGGCCGGCCATGGTGCCCAGTCCCGGTTCTCAGCGTCCGGCTGCCCCGCTCGCGGAACGGCAGAGCCTGACGCTGACCCCCGATCCGGGCCGGGTCATCGTCAAGCTGTTCGTACCCGGCGAGGACGCCGCCGTGGTACGCACCCGCGCGCACGCCCTCATCGACCGCATCGCCGACCTGCCCGGCGACGAGGTCGAACGGTTGCTCGACGAGACCGTCGCGGAGTTCGCGGGGCGCCACCGCGACCTGGCGGGCACCTTCCTGCACCACTTCGAGCTGGTCCGGCACCGTGCGGACCGGGCCGACGACCTGTCGCCGAACCACCGGCTGCTGGTCGGCGCCTACTTCACCCACGAGTACGCCGTCGAGGCCGCCGCCCTGTGCAACCCGTCCATCGTCGCGCACCCCGACCAGTCCGGCCTCGGCGCCGGGCAGCTGCGCGCCGCCGTCAGCGTCCGGCAGATCGGCGAGGGGCACCTGTCGTCGATCGGCTTCGTCACCGCCGTACTGGGCCCGGGCACCGAGCTGGCGGTCGCCGAGCGGACCGGGCCGCTGTTCGCCGGCGACCGGGCGGAGGCCCGCCACCGGCGGGACCTGCTCGCGGCGGGCATGGTCGACGCGGGCTGGGACAACGAGGTGTCGGCGGCCCTGCTCAGCTCGCTGCCCGAGCACTTCGACGACGTCACCTTCGAGGACGTCATCGGCGAGCTGCCGAGCGACCTGCACAGCCGCGAGAACGCCATGGAGACCCTGGAACAGCTGCGCCGCATGAATGCCGGCAGCTACGCTGCCGCCTTCCCCGCGGACACCCTGCTGCACCAGCGGGTGCTCTGGCCGGCCAACGCGATGGAGAGCCGCGGCATGGAGGACGCCCGCTTCGTACGGTTCGTCGGCGAGGACGGCGTGCCGGTCTACCAGGCCACCTACACCGCGTACGACGGGCGGGCCATCGCCACCAGGACGCTCTGCACCGCGGACCTGCGGCACTTCCAGATCGCGCCCATGCGCGGCCCCGGCGCGCGCAACAAGGGCGTCGCCCTGTTCCCCCGCATGGTCGCCGGCCGGCGGCTCGCCCTGTGCCGCACCGACGGCGAGACCATCGGCCTGACCGTCCTCGATTCGGACGCCCGCTGGCGGGCGCCCGTGCCGCTGCACGGTCCGCGCCGCGGCTGGGAGCTGACCCAGACCGGCAACTGCGGCTCGCCCATCGAGACCGATGCCGGCTGGCTGGTGCTCACCCACGGCGTCGGCACGATGCGCCGCTACGTGATCAGCGCGATCCTGCTCGACCTGCACCACCCCGAGCGCGTCATCGCCGAGCTCGCCGACCCGCTGCTCGCGCCCGGCGGCAACGAGCGCGAGGGCTACGTGCCCAACGTCATGTACTCCTGCGGCGCGCTGATCCACGCCGGCCTGCTCTGGCTGCCGTACGGCGCCGGCGACGCCCGGGTCGGCTTCGCCACCACCGGCGTCGACGCCCTGCTCGACGCGATGACGCCGGTGGAGCTCAGGCCAGCTCGATGACGCCGTCGATGCGTTCCGGCCGGCGGCAGGTCGTGGTCACCGCGACCGAGCTGCCGCTGCGCGCGCTCGCCTGCATCGACTCCATGACGTCGAGGACGTGCAGCGCGACGTCGACGCCGGTGCGGTGCGAGCGGTCCTCCGCCAGGGCGTCGTGCAGGTCGAGGAGCCCGACGCCGCGGCCCGCGCCGGCGTAGCCCGCGCTGGGTTCCAGGGTGGTCCAGCTCTCCGCGGCGGCGGGGTGCAGCCGCACGTCGCCGGCGAAGCGGTTGGGATCCGGCACGGACAGTGAGCCCGCCGAGCCGTAGACCTCGATGAACGGCAGGCGGGTCGCCCAGATGTCGAAACTCATGATCATCGTGGTCAGGGCGCCGCCCTCGTGCTCCAGCAGTCCGGTCACGTGGCTGTCGACGTCGACCGGGAACGACGTGCCGGCGCGCGGGCCGTCGGCGATGGTCCGTTCGTTGCGCGGCCGCGACGACATGCCCGCGACGCGGCGGACGGGCCCGAGCAGGTGCACCAGCGTGGTCAGGTAGTAGGGGCCCATGTCCAGCAGCGGCCCGCCGCCCCGCTGGTAGTAGAACTCCGGGTCCGGGTGCCACCGCTCGTGGCCCGGCACGGTCATGAAGGCCGTCGCGGCGAGGGCGGCACCGATCGCGCCGGATTCCAGGGCCGCCCGCGCCGTCTGCACGCCGGTGCCCAGCACGGTGTCGGGTGCGCACGCGGCACGCACCCCGGCGGCGGCCGCCGCGTCGGCGATGGCCCTTCCGTCGGTGCTCTCCGCGGCCAGCGGCTTCTCTCCGTACACGTGCTTGCCGGCCGAGATCGCCGCGAGCGCCACGGCCGCGTGCCCGGCCGGTGTGGTCAGGTTCAGGACGACGTCGACGTCCTCGGCCGCGAGCAGCTCCGGCAGGTCCATCACCCGGGCGCCGGGGTGCTGACCGGCCAGCCCGTGCGCCCGCTGCGGGTCCAGGTCCGCCACCGCGGTCACCGCCAGCTCGGGAAGCCGGGAGATCGTCGCGCCGTACTGACCGCTGATCTTGCCGGCGCCCACGACGCCGACCCTCAACGCGCCGCCCACAGCAGGCCCCTCTCGACGATCGTCCGGACGTTCGGGTCGCGCAGTACCTCGACCTTGTGGCCGGGCGTCGCGACGAAGACCCGGCCCCGGCCCCACCGGCGGGTCCAGATCGCCGGCGCGGTGACCGGCCGGTTCCAGGCCGCCCACGGGCGCACGGCGGTGGTCGTGGTGGCCAGGACGTCGACGTAGTCGTCCGTGAGTACCCAGTACTGCTCGGTCTCGAGGTCGAAGTCGGCGATCCCCGCGGTGATCGGATGCTCCGCGGCCGCCAGCGTCATCGTGATCCGGTGCGCGACGTAGTTGTCGGACTGTTCGTCCGTCCGTTCGCCGGGCCCGCGGCGCGCGGCGTGCGCGACGAACTGCCCGCCGACGAGCCGCAGGTAGTCCGCGCTGGCGCGGTAGGAGTCGACGATCCCGCCATGCCAGCCGGCCAGGCCGGTCCCGGCCTCGACCGCGGCCGTCAGGCCGGCGATCTCCGCCGGCGCGATCGTCGACATGGTCACGCACTGCACGACCAGGTCGACGCCGCCCATGAGACCGGGATCGGCGTACGGCGCTGGCGAGTCCGCCACCCGCACGGCGAAACCCCGCTCGCGCAGGTACGGAATGAACAGCTCGGTGGCCTCGACCGGCTCATGGCCGTCCCAGCCTCCACGTACGACCAGCGCCTGGCGTTCGAGTGTCATCCGCTCCCCTTCGACCGAGGTGCACCGCGATGACGGTCATCCTGGCAGCCCGGCCAGGTCACGCACAGCTGACCGTTCAGCTCCCGCCCGGTACGGTCGCGGTGTGTACGACATCGCGCTGGCCGCACCGCATCCGGCGGCCGTCGAGGCCGGCCGGGCGGCGGCGGCCGCCGGTGGCAACGCGCTCGATGCCGCGCTGGCCGCGGCCGCCGCCCTGACCGTCGTCTACCCGCATCAGTGCTCGATCGGCGGCGACCTCACCGCCGTCGTCCGGCCTGCCGGCGGCCGGCCCCGGGCGGTGCTGTCGCTCGGCGCGGCGGCCGCCGCGACCGACGTGGACGCCCTGCGCGCGGGCGGGCGCACCCGGATGCCGGCGAGCGGCCCGCTGACGGTGACCGTGCCAGGCGTGGTGGCGGGCTGGGCCGCGGTGGCCGCGCTCGGGGCCCGGCTCGGCTGGGCCGACCGGCTCGGCCCGGCCATCGCGCTCGCCCGCGACGGCGCGCCGGTCAGCGCCGGGCTGGCGCGGGCGATCCGGGGCTGCCGCGCCGCCATCCGCGCCGATCCGGGTCTCTCGGCCGTGCTCGGCGCCGCGCGGGAGGGCGACCTGCTGAGGCAGCCGGCGCTGGCCGCCTCGTTGCGGGCGCTGGCCGGCGACTGGCAGACCTTCTACCGGGGTCCGCTGGGGCACCGCCTGGCGGCCGGCCTGCGGCGGCTCGGCAGCCCGCTGTCCGTGGCGGACCTCGCCGCGCACCGCGCCGAGACCACCGCGCCGTTGACCGCGCACGCGCACGGCGCCGACTGGTCCGCGCCTCCCCCGCCCAGCCAGGGCGCGACGTTCCTGGCCGTCGTCGGATCCGAGCGGCCGCTGGCCGACGCGCAGCGCGCCCGGCTGGCCCGCGACGCGCTGCTCGGTGACCCGCGTACCGGCCCGGTCGATCTCCCCGGACTGCTGCTGCGCGGCGACCGGCCGGTGTACCCGGCCGGCTCCGGGCCGCGCCCCACCGGCGACACGGTGGCGGTCACCGCCGTCGGCGCGGACGGCACCGCGGTTTCGCTGATCCAGAGCGTGTTCCAGAGCTTCGGCGCCGGGCTGCTCGAGCCGGACACCGGCGTCGTGCTGCACAGCCGCGGCTCGATGTTCAGCCTCGACCCGGCGCACCCCGGCCGCCTCGCGGCCGGCGCGCGGCCACCGCACACCCTGTGCCCCACGGTGGCCGTCACCGGCGACACCGTGCTCGCGCTCGGCTGCCAGGGCGGCCGTTCCCAGCCGTGGATCCTGGCCCAGGTCGCCGCGGACGCGCTGGCCGCGGCGGACCCGGCCGCCGTCGTGGGCCGGCCGCGCTGGATCATCGACGGCTACGAGCGGCCGGTCCTGGTACTGGAGCCGGGCGTGCCCGGCGCCGACGGCCTCGCCGCCGTCGCGGCCTCGCTCGGACTGGCGGTCGCCACCACCGCGGCGCCGCACGACGGGGCCGGTCACGTCCAGCTGGCCCGGCTGCGGGGCGGCGCGCTCGCCGCGGGCAGCGACCCGCGTGCCGACGGGGTCGCGGCGGTCCTCTGAGGTCTATCCGCCCTGGTCGACGTGGCGTGGCTCGTGGTTCGGCAGCCACCGGGCGACGATGGCGTGCACGTCCTCCAGGGTCAACGGCGCGCCGAGGTCGCCGGTCGAGGGTGCGGCGCGCAGTCCGTCGAGCAGCAGCTGCCGGTAGCGGACATAGGTGTCCGGCCGGAACTGTTCGCTGTGATGCGCGACCTCGCTGATCATCATCAGGAGCAGCGGGATGTCGTGCACGTCGAAGTCGGCGCGCAGCGTCCCCTCGGCCTGCGCGCGCTCGACGAGCCGCCGGACCGGCGGCGCCATCCGCTCACTGACGCGGGCCCGGCGCGGGGGTCCGAGCGCGACGTCGCGCAGCCCGCGGTCGGCGGCGTGCAGGTCGGTGATGCGGCACAGGAGCATGGTCAGGCCCTCCCACGCCGTCGGCGCCAGCAGGGCCGTCTCGGCGAGCCCGGCCAGCTCCTCGAGCCGGTCCTCGAGCGCCACCTCGACAAGCGCCTCCTTCGTCGGGAAGCGGCGGTACACGGTGCCGATGCCGACGCCGGCGCGGTGGGCCACGTCGTCGAGCGTCGCGGCGAGGCCGCGGAGCGCGAACACCTCGCGGGCCGCCTCGATGATGCGCGTGCGGTTGAGCTCCGCATCGCGGCGCAGCGGCCGGGGCGCGCCGGGCGTGACCTGACCTTCCGTAACGGCCATGTGACCAAGCGTAACAAATGGAGACAACTCCTCAGCTTCGTTGCCGCCGGCCCGATACGGAGCAGGCACCTCAACTTGACCGCCGCCGCGAAGGGCCAGGATGACGACGACCACCGAACGACCGAGGTCCGCCGGCAAGGCCAAACGACCCAGGTCCGGCGGCAAGTCCAAACGACCCGCCTCCACCGCCAAGACCCGACGGCCCAGGCCCACCGCCAAGCCGGCCGTCGCGCCCGCGACGCCGGACCGGCACGCGGGTCGCTGGTGGGCGCTCGTGGTGCTGGCCATGGCGCAGCTGATGGTGGTCCTCGACGCCACGATCGTGAACATCGCCCTGCCCACCGCCCAGCGCGACCTCGGCTTCTCCGACTCCGGCCGGCAGTGGGTGGTCACCGGCTACGCGCTGGCCTTCGGCAGCCTGCTGCTGCTCGGCGGACGCCTGTCGGACTCGCTCGGCCGCAAGAAGATGTTCGTCATCGGCCTCGTCGGCTTCGCCGTCGCGTCGGCGCTGGGCGGCGCCGCGCAGGGCATCGAACTGCTGATCGCCGCCCGGGTCCTGCAGGGCGCGTTCGGTGCCGCGCTCGCGCCGGCGGCGCTGTCCCTGCTGTCGACGACGTTCACCGATCCGGCCGAACGCGGCAAGGCCTTCGGCATCTTCGGCGCCATCTCCGGCGCCGGCGGCGCCGTCGGCCTGCTGCTCGGCGGCGTACTCACCGAGTACGCCTCCTGGCGCTGGTGCCTGTACGTCAACCTGATCATCGCCGCGGCGGCGGTGGTCGGCGCGACGCTGAAGCTGCACGACGAGCCCGTCCGGGCCCGCGCCCGCCTCGACCTGCCCGGCGTCCTCACCTCCGTCGGCGGCCTGGTCGCGCTGGTCTACGGACTCGGCAACGCCGAGACCGACGGCTGGAGCGACCCGGCGACCTACGGCTTCATCTGCGCCGGCGTCGCCCTGCTCATCGCGTTCGTCGTGATCGAACGCCGCGTCGCCAACCCGCTGCTGCCGCTGCGGGTCGTGCTCGACCGCAACCGCGGCGGCGCCTACGCCGCGCTCGCCGTCGCCGGCGCCGCCATGTTCGGCGTGATGCTGTTCCTCACCTTCTACCTGACCAACACCCTCGGCTTCACCCCGGTGCAGACCGGGCTCGCCTTCCTGCCCATGCTCGGCGGCGTCATGCTGACGGCGACCACCGTCGGGTCCACGCTCACCCCGCGCATCGGCCCGCGCCCGCTGGTGCCGATCGGCGCGCTCGCCGCGGCCGCCGCCATGCTCTACCTGACCCGCCTCGGCCTGGACTCCAGCTACGCCACCGGCGTGCTGCCCGGCCTGATCCTCATGGGCCTGGGCATGGGCCTGATCTTCGCGCCCACCCAGAACACGGCCACCTCCGGCGTGCGGCACCAGGACGCCGGCGTCGCCTCGGCGATGATCAACACCGCGTCGCAGATCGGCGGCTCCGTCGGCACCGCGCTGCTCAGCTCGTTCGCCGCCACCGCCGCCGCCGACTACCTGGCCGGCCGGACCCCCGGCCCGCAGACGGCGGCGCTGGCCGCGATGGACAGCTACCACACCGTCTTCTGGTGGTCGGCCGGACTCTTCGTCGTCTGCGCCGTCGTCTCCGGGCTGCTGCTCCGCACCGGCCCGCTCGCCGTCGACCCGGACGCCGCGCCCGTCATCGCACACTGAACGACGGCTCCACCGAGTCCGCCCCGCCCTCGCCGGCGGGGCGGACTCCGCCGTTCCCGGGCCCCACTCCGCAACGACTCGGCGACCTCGACCGCGGGGTCCACCGCAAGCGTCACAGAGCGACCGGCGCCCCGTCGTCATGGCCGGGCGGCCGCCGTCACCGATGCCGGTAGGTTCACATGGTGGCAAAACATGAACAATTTTCGTTCATTTACTTGTATCGATCTGGAGGGCTGCTGATGATGCCCGGGAGGGCTCCCCCGAGCCCTTCGACAAGGAGGTCGCCATGACCCACGCGCTCCGTATCCCTCTCGCCGCCGGCGTGCTCGGCATGGTCGCGGTTCTGAGCCTCGGTTCTCCCGCCGTCGCCGCGCCGACACCTGTGACCTGGGACTGCCAGGCGCGGCCACCGATCGGCGGTCCGCAACAGCTGAGCCTGGACACGCCCATCACCGGCTCCGCCCCCGAGAGCGTCCCGATCGGATCCGACTTCGAGATCGTGGCCGAGCCCCAACCCCTGACGATCCCGTCGTCGACCGGCGGGTACACAGTTCGGCACATCAAGAACCTGAAGGTCAGCACACCCGTACCGGCCGGTGCCGCCTTCCGCGGCGTGACGCTCACCGGCGGATCGAACCTCGGTACGGGTGTCCCGACGGCGTCCGAGAGCGCGGGGATGGTGACCGTCACCGTGCCGGGACCGCTCGCCGGCGGATCCACCGTCCAGCTTCCTCGGATCCACCTCGCCGTGACGGCCACCGCGCCGGCCGGGAGCGCGATCGTCTCCACCCTGGCCGGCACCTCCTACACCGATCCGGGCCTGACCTTCACCGCGAACGTCAGGGTCCTGTTCACCTCGATCGACGTACCCACGAGCTGCTTCACGAGCCCCAGCCCCGCGCTGACCAGCACCGTCGTCACCGCCTGACACCACTCAGACCGGAACGCCGGTGGCCGGACGTGGCTCGATGCGAGCGCATCAGCCGCCGTGCCCGCCTGGTAGATCAATGAAGATCGATCCGAGGACAGGTGCCACATGCCACTGCCATCCCTCATCCGGCGGGCGCTCCCCGCCGCCTGCGTCTCCCTCCTGCTCGTCACCGCGTCCCCCACCGCCGCGGCGGCCGCCACGGCGTGGAGCCCGGCCTACGAACTCGACGACGCCTGCGTGACCCTGCAGGCCTTCCACGGCTCCAGCTCGCTCGGCTACCTCAAACGCGCGGGACTCGGCTACGGCTTCACCGGCAACCGGTCCGCGGCCGAGCCCTTCCGGTTCGACGCCACCGCGCTAGGCCGGTACACCGTGCGCGACTCCACCAGCGCCTTCGCCTACCAGAGCGTCATCGGGTTCGTCCTGGCCGGCAGCAGGTACGGCGGCCGCGCGGACTGGACCGTGGGCTCCGCCGACAGCCGGTACCGGCTGGTCTCCACCGCCACCGGCCAGCAGCTCGGTTCCTTCCTGGGCAGCGTCGGCGCCGGCTCGGCGACCCTCGCCGCCGGCCCCGCCGACGGCTGCTCGGCGGTACGCGACATCGAGACCGCGGTCACCGGTACGGCCGCACCCGGCGTCGACGCCGACGGGCGGCTCGTCGGCTGGATCGACGCGCACGCGCACCCGACCTCCGCGGCCGCGTTCGGCGGCGAACTGCGCTGCGGCGAGGTCGTCGCGCCCGGTGGTGTCGAGGTCGCGCTCGGGGGGTGCCCCTCGCACGGCGCCTTCGGCGTCGGCGCGTTCTTCGAGGCGTTCGTCGGCGGCACCGACCCGTTCAACGCGGCTCCGGACGGCTGGCCGAGCTTCGGCGGCTGGCCGCAGCGCGACACCCTGCTGCACGAGCAGGCGTACTTCCGCAGCATCGAGCGGGCCTGGCGCTCCGGCGAGCGGGTGCTCAACGCGCTGCTGGTGGCGAACCGGGTGATCTGCGGGCTCTATCCGCTGCGCAGCACGCCCTGTGACGAGACCGCGCAGATCCGGATCCAGGTCGAGTACCTCAGGTCCATCCAGGACTACGTGGACGCGCAGAGCGGCGGGCCGGGCCGCGGCTGGTTCCGGCTGGCCGCCACACCGGCCGAGGTCCGGCAGATCGCGGCGCAGGGCAAGCTCGCCGTCACCATCGGGGTGGAGAGCTCGGAACTGTTCGGCTGCCGGGAGGTCCGGGGCGTGCCGCAGTGCACCACCGCCGACATCGACGCGGGCCTCGAGGAGCTGCGGGCGGTGGGGGTGAGCGGGCTCTACCCGGTGCACAAGTTCGACAACGCGTTCGGCGGCACCCGCTTCGACTCCGGGCTCAACGCCGCGGCCGTCAACATCGGCAACCTCATCTCCACCGGACACTGGTGGACCGCCACCTCCTGCACCGGACCCGCCGACAACACCCAGCCCCTGGTCAGCGACGACATCGCGAGACTGCTGTCGCTCGGCGGGCTGAACCTGCCCGCGGGCACGATCGCACCCGTCTACCCGAGCGGGCCGATCTGCAACACCCGGGGCCTGACGCCGCTGGGCACGTACCTGATCAACCGGATGATGGACCTCGGCATGGTCATCCACATCGACCACATGGGAATACGGACCGCGACAGACGTCCTGGACCTCGCCGAACGGGCCGGGTACCCGGCCGTGGTCTCGGTGCACAGCTGGTCCGACCAGACGGTCGTGAACCGGATCCTGGGCCTCGGCGGTTTCGCCGCCGGCTACGCGGGCCCGGTGCCGGGCTTCGTCGGCGAGTGGCGGGCCAACCGGGCGCTCGCCAACGGTGACCGGATCGACGGCTACGGCGTCGGCAGCGACGTCAACGGCCTCGGCCAGCAGGCGGCACCGCGCCCGGACGCCGGGGCGAACCCCCTGCGTTACCCGTTCACCGCGCCCAACGGCACCACCGTCGCGAGGCACGTCATGGGTGGCCGGACCTTCGACCTCAACACCGACGGCGTCGCGCAGTACGGCCTCTACGCCGACTGGGTCACCGACATGATCCAGCAGGCGGGATCCGACGCGCCCCTGCTGCGCCGGGACCTGATGAACGGCGCCGAGGCGTACACCGCGATGTGGGAGAGGGCCGGAACCGTCCGGTCACCGGGGTGACGATGCGGTAGGTGTCAGGGCCCGGCTGCGAGCGGGTCCTGGCGCGGCTTGAGCCGGACATCGACCCGAGGGGTCGGATCCCGGCTCAAGCCGCCGCGCGGGAGCCGGATCAGCGTTCGGTCCGGGTGCGCAGGCTCCGCGCCAGGGTGGGGATCATTACCGTCGCGGGGACGAGGTGTAACACCAGGAGGGCAGTGGTGGTGGCGGTGTCCGCCCCGGCGAGCAGGGGCGGCACCAGCGAGATCACGGTCAGCGACACCGCCGTCCACACCCATCGCCCGGCGGGGCGGGCGCTCCAGCGAAGCAGAGCGGCGGCGATGACGACGCCCACGATCGAGAAGAAGCCGGTCACCACGGCGAACCCGGACAACGGGATCGTCTCGCCGCCGTCGGGAACCTCGAAGTCGACGCCGGCGGCCCGGGCCAGCGCGGCGGCCAGGGTGGTGGCCACCATCGCCGCGAGCGTGGCGACGAGGCCGGAGCCGGCGAGCCCGCGGAGCCGGTGAGGGTAGCCGGTGCGGCCCGATGCCGGGCCCGCGGCGACACCGGTGTCACTCATGCTGTTCATGTCGTTACTCCGTGCCGTCCGCCGGCAGGCGCTCCGGCAGCCCGAGGCGGGGGAACCGGTCGTCGTGGAACGTGACGATCTCGGCGATCGCCCCGCCGGTGACGCGCAGGACGTCGATCGTCAGCGGCAGGTACGCGCCCTCCTGCTCGCGCCAGAGGTAGAAGGCGACGGCGGGCTGCCGGTTCACGCGGGTGGGAACCGCGCGCAGGCGCCCAAGGTCCTCGAAGCCGTCCCCGACCCAGTCGTGCACCACCGCGTCGCGGCCGACGTGCAGGCCCGGCGTGGGCGGCATCGAGCAGCGGACGTCGTCCCGCAGCAGGGCGGCGAGCCCGTCGAGGTCCTTGTCCACGCAGGCGTCGGTGAAGCGGCGCACCAGCTCGCGCGTCCCGGCGTCCCCCTCCCCGCCGGTCCAGTCCTGACGCTCGGCGGGCAGGTGCTCCCGCATGCCGGCGCGGGCCCGCTGCAGCGCGCTGTTCACGGAGTTGACGGAGTCACCGAGGAGCTCCGCGACGTCCCTCGCCGGCCAGCCGAGCACGTCCCGCAGGATCAGCACGGCCCGCGGGCGCGGCGCGAGGTGCTGGACCGCGACCAGGTACGCCAGCTCGATCGTCTCCCGCGCGACGGCGACGGTCTCCGGCGCGTCCGCGTCGCCCGCGGGCAGCTCGTCGAGCAGCCGGTCCGGGTACGGCTGCAGCCACAGCACCTCGCCGCCGGTCGCGGGCTCCGGGCGGCGCTTGGCGAGCAGGTCCAGGCAGGCGTTGGTGGCGATCCGGTACAGCCAGGCCCGGAACGTCGACCGGCCCTCGAAGGTCTCCCGCCGCCGCCAGGCACGCAGGAACGTCTCCTGCACGGTGTCCTCGGCGTCCTCGAACGACCCGAGCATCCGGTAGCAGTGCACGTGCAGCTCCCGCCGGTGCCGCCGTGCCAGCCCCGAGAACGCCGGCTCGTCGACCTCGCCCAGCCCGCTTGCGCCCAGACCTCCCACGCCCAGCTCCTCCAGCCGCGTATCCGCACCCATCACGTCATCCTTCCGCCCTCGTCATGTCCCGCCGTAGGTGTGACGGGTACGGGCGCGAGAACTCATCAGGACGGCGGCCGGGTGGGCCGGGGCGTCAGAGTCTGGCGATGGCGGACGCCGGGTCCTCGATCGCGTCCGCGACGCTGCGCATGAAGCCGGCCGCCGTGCCGCCGTCGCACACGCGGTGGTCGAAGACGAAGCTCATCTGCGTGATCTTCCGGACGCACAGCTCGCCGTCCACGACCCAGGGCCGGTCCATGATCCGGCCGAAGCCCAGGATCGCCACCTGCGGGTGGTTGATGATCGCGGCGCTGCCGTCGACCCGGAAGCCGCCGTAGTTGTTGAGCGTGAACGTACCCGCCGCCAGCTCCCGCGCCGTGGCACGGCCCTCGCGCGCGGCGGCCGTCACCCGCCGGATCTCCTCGTCGAGGCGCGCGGTCGTCATCGCCTCGGCGCCGATGACCGCGGGCACGACCAGCCCGCGCTCGCCCTGCACGGCGACGCCGAGGTTGATCCCGTCGTACTCGACGATCTCCTGCCGCTCGGTGTCCACGCGGGCGTTGAGCATCGGGTACTGCCGCAGGCCCGCGACCACGAAGCGGGCGATGTACGCCAGCAGCCCGGGTCCGGGGGTGCTCTCGCGCAGCTGCCAGAGCCGGGTGGCGTCGACGTCGACCCACACGGTCGCCTCGGGGATCTCGGCACGGCTGCGCGTCAGCGCCGCCGAGACCGCCCTGCGGAAGCCGCTGAGGGGTACCCGCCGCTCCCCCGGCGCCGCCGCCTCCTCGTGGCGGGGCTGTGCGGGTTCGGTGCGTGACAGCGCCCGCTCGACGTCGGCCCGGACGATGAGGCCGCCGGGCCCGGTCGCCTCGACCGTCCGCAGGTCGAGCCCGCCCTCGCGGGCGAGCCGGCGCACCAGCGGCGAGACCACCAGCGGCGCTCGCGACGGCGCGGCCGCGGGCCGCGCCGGGGCCGGGCCGGAACCCGCCCGCGGGCGGCGGCGCCTCGTCGTGACCGCGCCACCCGAGGTTCCGTAGCCGATCAGGACGTTGCCGGAGCCGGCCTGCTCCTCCTCGCGGTAGGCCTCGGCCTCGGGTACGAGCGCGGTCACCGTGAGCAGGGGCCGGCCGACCTCGAGCGTGACGCCCTCGCCGGCGTGCCGGGTCGCGACCCGGCCGGCGTACGGCGTCGGCACCTCGACCAGCGACTTCGCGGTCTCGACCTCCACAACGGCCTGGTCGACGGCGACGGTGTCGCCCTCGGCGACGAGCCAGCGCACGACCTCCGCCTCGGTGAGCCCCTCGCCGAGGTCGGGCAGCAGGAAGATCTGCTCGGTCATCGGTCCTCCCACTGCAGGTCGTCGACGGCGTCGAGGACGCGGTCCACGCCGGGCAGCTGGAAGTGCTCCAGCTTCGGCGGCGGGTACGGGATGTCGAATCCGGTCACGCGCCGGATCGGCGCGGCGAGGGAGTGGAAACACCGCTCGGTGACCCGGGCGACGATCTCCGAGGACACGCTGGCGAACCCGGACGCCTCCGCGACGACCACGGCGCGGCCGGTGGAGCGCACGGCGGCGCACACGGTCTCGTCGTCGAACGGCACGATCGAGCGCAGGTCGACGACCTGCAGGCTGCGGCCCTCCTGCGCGGCCACCTCGGCGGCCTCGAGCGCGACCGGCACGGACGGGCCGTACGCGATGAGCGTGGCGTCGGTGCCCTCGCGGCGCACGACGGCCCGGCCGATGCCGGGCGCCCGCACGGGCAGCTCCACCTCCTCCTTGCTCCAGTAGAGCTTCTTCGGCTCGAGGAAGATCACGGGGTCGGGCGAGGCGATGGCCTCCCGCAGCAGCGCGTACGCGTCGGCCGGCGTCGCCGGGGCGACCACGTGCAGCCCGGGCGTGTGCGCGTAGTACGCCTCCGACGAGTCGCAGTGGTGCTCGACGCCGCCGATGCCGCCCGCGTACGGCACCCGGATCACCATGGGCAGCGTGACCCGCCCGCGGGTGCGGTTACGCATCTTCGCCACGTGACTGAAGATCTGCTCGAACGCCGGGTAGGCGAACGCGTCGAACTGCATCTCCACGACCGGGCGCATGCCGTTCATCGCCATGCCGATCGCCACGCCGACGATGGCGGACTCGGCGAGGGGCGTGTCGAAGCACCGGTCCTCGCCGAAGTCGGCGGTGAGGCCGTCGGTGATCCGGAAGACGCCGCCGAGCGGGCCGACGTCCTCGCCGAAGGTCACGACCGACGGGTCCTCGGTCATCGCGTCGCGCAGCGCGCGGTTGAGCGCCTGCGCCATCGTCAGCTTCTCGTGGGCGGTGCCGGTCGCGGTCATCGCGGCGCTCCTTCGCGGTCCAGCTCGTCGGCGACCAGGGCGGCCTGCTCCGCCAGCTGCTGGGTGGGTGCTGCGTACACGTGGGCGAACAGCATCGACGGGTCGGGCTCGACGTCGCGGTTGAGGCCGTCGCGAACGTGCTCCGCAACCCGCTCGGCCCGCGCCGCGAAGTCCGCCCGCTGCGCGTCGGTCAGCAGGCCGCGCTCCCGCAGGTGCAGTTCGAGGCGGGTGATGGGGTCGCGCTCGACCCAGGCCGCGACGTCCGCGTCGCTGCGGTAGCGCGTGGCGTCGTCGGCGTTGGTGTGCGCCTGCATCCGGTAGGTGTGCGCCTCGACCAGCTGCGGGCCCTCGCCGGCCCGGGCCCGCGCGACCGCGTCGCCGAGGACGGCGAGCAGCGCGGCCATGTCGTTGCCGTCGACGCGCCGTCCCGGCACGCCGTAGCCGACGCCCTTGTGCGCCAGCGACGGCGCGGCGGACTGGCGGGCGAGCGGGACGCTGATGGCGTACTCGTTGTTCTGCACGAAGAACACGACCGGGGCCCGGAAGACGGCGGCGAAGTTGAGCGCCTCGTGGAAGTCGCCCTCGCTGGTGCCGCCGTCGCCGCACATCGCCATGGCGACGGTCGGCTCGCCCTTGAGCCGCGCGGCGTGCGCGACGCCGACCGCGTGCGGAAGCTGGGTGGCCAGCGGCGTGGCGTGCGGGGCCACCCGGTGCTCGGTCGGGTCGTACCCGCAGTGCCAGTCGCCCTTGAGCAGCGTCAGCGCCTCGACCGGGTCGACGCCCCGGCCCATCGCGGCGACCGTGTCGCGGTAGGTCGGGAAGAGCCAGTCCCCGTCGGCCAGCACCTGCGCGGCGGCGACCTGGCAGGCCTCCTGCCCGTGCGACGAGGGGTACACGGCCAGCCGGCCCTGCCGGACCAGCGCGTACGCCTGGTCGTTGAACCGCCGGGCGGTCACCAGGGCGTCGAAGGCGCGGACCAGGTCCGCGCCGTCCGGGAGGGCGTACCCGGCGGCTTCGGCCGGCCGCCCGTGCGCGTCGATGAGCATGACGGGCTCCGACGGCAAGAGGTGGTGCAGATCACCTGTCATGGAGCCATGGTGATTGTCCGACCAATCGGATGCCATAGGCGCGGAAAAACCGAGAAGATGTATTCAAGAGCCGCCTGATTGCCGACCAGACGTCCAGTCGGAGCGGCGCACGAGCGAGGAGGACGAGACAAGTGGCCAGCCCTCTCGACGAGATCGACCGGCAGATCCTCGCGGAGCTCACCCGCGACGGGCGGATGTCGATGCGCACCCTGGCCGAGCGCCTGCACATCTCCCGGGCCAACGCGTACGCCCGGGTGGAGCGCCTCCGCGCCGCGAACGTGATCAGGGGCTTCCGCGCCGACATCGATCCCGTCGCGGCGGGCCTCGGCACCTCGGCCTACGTCACGGTGAACCTGCAGCAGGCGGAGTGGCGGGTGGTCGGCGAACGGCTGCGGGCGCTGCCCGGCGTCGTGCACATCGCCTGGGTCGGCGGCGAGTTCGACGCGATCCTGCTGGTCCGGGCCCGGGACAACGCCGATCTCGGCCGCCTGGTGCTGAACGTGATCCAGGGCATGCCCGGCGTCGTGAACACGCGCACGCTGCTGGTGTTCGAGGAGGCCGAGTCGCCCGCCGCCGTCTGGGAGCAGTAACGGTTCAGCCGATGATCACCGTCTGCAGCTCGGTGAAGGCCTCCATCGGGTGTGCGCCGCCGACCCGGCCGATCCCGCTGTCGGAGCCGGACCGCCCGCCGAACGGCAGGTGGCTCTCCCAGTAGTTCGTGGACTCGTTGATGTTGACCCAGCCGGTCCGGACGGCGTCCGCGTAGGCGAGCCCGGCGGCCAGGTCGGCGGTGTAGACGGCGGCGAGCAGCCCGTACCGGGAGGCGTTGGTCAGCCGGATCGCCTCGTCCAGCGAGCCGATGCCGACGATCGGCGCGATCGGGCCGAACGTCTCCTCGGTGGCGGCCGCGGCGTCCGCCGGCACGCCGTCGAGGACGGTCGCCGGCCAGTAGAGGTCGGTGGGGAGGCCGGTGGCGCGGGCGCCGCCGGTCAGCACCGTCGCGCCGCGGCGTACCGCGTCGGCGACGTGATCGTCCATCTTGGCCGCGACCGCGGCGTTGTTCAGCGGGCCCATGGTGGTGGCGTCGTCGAGGGGGTCGCCCAGCCGGACCCGTTCCCGCACGGCCCGGGCCAGCCGGCCGGCGAAGTCCTCGCGGACCGCCTCGTGCACCAGCAGCCGCTCGCCGGCGGTGCAGCTCTGGCCGGCGCACAGGAAGCAGGCCAGCAGGGCACCCTCGACCGCCCGGTCCAGGTCGGCGTCGGCCAGCACCACGATCGGGCCGTTGCCGCCCATCTCCAGCAGCGTCGCCTTGCCGGCCGCCGCGGCGGCCACCAGCCGGCCGGTGGCCGTCGAGCCGATGAACGCGACCGCGTCCGTGCCGGGGTTGCGGGCGATCTCGTCACCCACCACCGGACCGGGGCCGGTCACCAGGTTGACCACGCCCGGCGGCAGGTCGGCCTCCGCGAGGCAGCCGGCCAGCGCGACGGCGGAGACCGCCGTCGACGGGGCCGGGGTCCAGACCACCGTGTTGCCGCCGGCCAGCGCCGGCGCGATCAGCTCCGCGGGCATCGTGTACGGCCAGTTCCACGGCGTGATGACGCCGACGACGCCACGCGGGCGGCGGATCAGCAGAGCCCGCTTCCCGGCGCTCGACGAGTTCGGCAGCAGCCCGCCCAGCCGCTTGCCGTCCTCCGCGGCCATCCGCCAGTACGTGACCAGCTCGTCCACCTCGTCGTAGGCCTCCGCGCGCAGCGGCTTGCCCTGGTCGAGGGTGAGCGTCCGGGCCAGGGCGTCCCGGCGGGTCTCGATCACGTCGGCGACCCGGTGCAGCATCGCCGCCCGGTCGAACGCGGACAGCCGCGCCCACCCGTCGGCGGCACGCCGCGCCGCCGCGATCGCCGCGCGGGCGTCCGCACGGTCGCCGTCCGGGACCGTCCCGAGTGGCTCACCGGTCGCCGGGCTGGTCGCGACGGTGGTTGCTGCGGAGCGCGCGGGAATCCAGGCGCCGTCCACGAACATCTGATGCTGCATGGGTCTCCCTGGCAGACGGTGAGTGGATCTCACCTTAGCCAGGTCAGCTGGTGAAGCTGCCGCTGCGGGCGCGCTCGGCCTCCATCAGGGCGATCTCCCGCTCGCCGGAGAGCACGACCCCGCGGTCGGGTTCGAAGTCGAGTTCGGTGCTGCGGCCCTCGTAGTCGACCGCGTTGAGCATGACCTTCATCGCGTTCAGCCGGGCGCGCTGCTTGTCGCCGGATCTGATGATCACCCAGGGCGCGCTCGCGGTGCCGGTCCTCTTGATCATCTCGTACTTGCGGTAGGTGTACTCGTCCCAGCGGTCCTGGGCCTGCGAGTCGATCTCGCTGAACTTCCACTGCCGCAGGGGGTCGGTGTGGCGGCGGGCGAAACGCCGCCGCTGCTCCTCCTTGGTGACGCTGAAGTAGAGCTTCACCAGGATCGTGCCCTGCCGGACCAGGTCCTTCTCGAAGCCGGTCACGCCGCCCATGAAGTGCTGGTACTCCTCCGGCGTGCAGAAGCCGCAGACCGGCTCCACCATGGCGCGGTTGTACCAGCTCCGGTCGAACAGGACGATCTCGCCGCCGGCGGGAAGCTGCGCCGCGTAACGCTGAAAGTACCACTGCGACCGCTGGTCCTCGCTCGGCCGGCCCAGCGCGACCACGCGGTAGTGCTTCTCGTTCATGTAGCGGGTGACCCGGCGGATGGTGCCGCCCTTGCCCGCCGCGTCCCGGCCCTCGAACAGCACGATCATGCGCATCCGGCGCGTCTCGAGGTGCCGCTGCAGCTTCAGGAGCTCGACCTGCCACGGGCGCAGCTCCGCCTCGGCGCGCAGCTTGCGCGCCACCCTCCTGCGGTCGCGCTTGAGCGCCCGGAGCTCCTCCACGGCGGCGTGATAGGCGTCGACCACCTCAGAGACCGGCGTCAGGCGGTCGTCGAGCAGGACGAAGGCGTCGGATTCGGGCGGCAGGCCCGGTTCCGTGTCGAGCGCCCACAGGCTCCCCGCGGTGCTCCCCGCCGGGCTGTCCGTGGCAAGCCGTGGAAGTCCCGCTCCCGTCATCGTCACTCCTCCCCAGGATCGTCCGGCGCCGGTCTCCCGCCACACGGACCCCGTGAGCATCCCCAAACGCGCAGCACGCTCCCTCACCCCGCCCGGATGATCCCGATGGACATCCGCGGCCGGATCTTCAGCGGACCCCTCGGGGGAGACCACCCGTACGGGATGAGGCGCCGCCGCCAGGTGATCCGCGAGGCTGTCATCCCCAATCCTAGGTCAGTCACGACAGATGGAGCCGCTGTGCGCGAACTGGTGGTAAGCAGCGGGGCGGCCTCGTGAGCGCCCCCGGACCACGGGAGCAGAGTGCGGCGGCACCCTCGCCGTTCACCCCGATCGCCGACTATGCGTTCCTCTCCGACTGCCACACCGGTGCCCTGATCGCGCCGGACGGCTCGGTCGGCTGGCTCTGCGTACCGAGCTTCGACTCACCGAGCGTGTTCGGCACCCTGCTCGACCGGCAGGCCGGCTACTTCCGGGTCGGGCCCTTCGGCATCCATCACCCGACCGCCCGGACGTACGAACCCGGCACGAACATCCTCGTCACCACGTGGAAGACGCCCACCGGCTGGATCGAGGTGCGCGACGCCCTGACGATGGGGCCGCACGACGACGAGGACGAGGTGACGCCGCACACCCGCCCGCCGGCCGACGACGACGCCGACCACCTGCTCGTGCGCACCGTCCGCTGCCTCGAGGGCAGCGTCGAGGTCGAGCTGGTCTGCGAACCGGTGTTCGACTACGGGCGGGTGCCGGCCGACTGGACCATGGGCGAGGGCCACCGCCGGCACACCGCCGACGCCACCGGTGCCGGATGCACGATCGGGCTGCAGACCGACCTCTCGCTCGGGCTGGAGGGCGACCGGGCCCGTGCCCGGCACACGCTGACCGTCGGCGAGGAGATCTACTGCTCGCTGTCGTGGGCGGCGGACCGGTCCGCCGTGCCCGACGTCGACGACGCCCGCCGCAGGCTCGCCGCCACCACCCGCTACTGGCGCGCCTGGCTGGACCGGGCCCGCATGCCCGATCATCGCCTGCGCGAGGCGATCCAGCGGTCGGCGCTGGTCATCAAGGGTCTGACCTACATGCCGACCGGCGCCACGGTCGCGGCGCTGACCACGTCGCTGCCCGAGACGCCCGGCGGCGAACGCAACTGGGATTACCGCTACACGTGGATGCGGGACTCGACCTTCACCCTTCAGGCCCTGCACTACCTGAACCTCGACTGGGAAGCCGACGAGTTCATGCAGTTCGTCGCCGACCTCGAGCCCAACGAGGACGGCTCCCTGCAGATCATGTACGGCATCGACGGCCGCCGGGACCTGACCGAGTCCACCCGTGACGACCTGTCCGGCTATGCCGGCGCCCGCCCGGTGCGGATCGGGAACGGCGCCTTCGACCAGCGGCAGAACGACGTCTTCGGTGCGGTCCTGGACTCGATCCTGCTGCACAGCCGCCGCAGCCAGCGCCTGCCGCGCCGGCTGTGGGCCCTCGTCGAGACGCAGGCGCGCTGCGCCGAGGCGGCCTGGCGGGAGCCGGACCAGGGCATCTGGGAGGCACGCGGCGCACCCCAGCACTACGTGTCCTCCAAGCTGATGTGCTGGGTGGCGCTCGACCGGGCCGCCAAGCTCGCCGAGATCCGTTCGGACGCCGGCCTGGCGGCCGGCTGGCGCGCGACGGCCGACGAGATCAAGAAGGACATCCTCACCAACGGCGTCACCGAGGGCGGCGTTCTCCGCCAGCACTACGAGACCGATTCGCTGGACGCCTCCACGCTGCTCGCGGCGATCTTCGGATTCCTGCCGCACGACGATCCGCGCCTGCGCGCCACGGTCGACGCGATCGCCGACGGGCTGACCGAGAACGGTTTCGTGCTGCGGTACCGCACGGGCGAGACCGACGACGGCCTGTCGGGCCGCGAGGGCTCGTTCCTGATCTGTTCCTTCTGGCTGGTCTCCGCGCTGGCGATCGTCCGTGAGGAGCAGCGGGCACGCGATCTGATGGAGCGCCTGTTGCGGATCGCCTCACCCCTGGGGCTGTACGCGGAGGAGTTCGACGTGGCCACCGGCCGCCACCTCGGCAACTTCCCACAGGCCTTCTCCCACCTGGCGTTGATCGAGGCCGCGGCGCGCATCATCGTCCTCGAGTTCCGGCAGGAGTTCGAGTCCTCGTAGCCGGAAATCTCTCACACCATCCGCCCAGGACGATCCCCAGCGATCCGGTCAAGAAGACAGTGGTGAGATGAACCCGCCAGCCGAGCGACCCGCCGTTCCGACGGCGCGAGCGCTGTACCAGCTCAGGGTGTCCGGGTCCATCCCGGCGGACCTGGTTCGCGACCTCGAAGGCGTCAACATGACCGTCGAGCCGGCACAGACCGTCCTCTACGGCACGCTGCCGGACCAGTCAGCCCTGTTCGGGCTGCTGGTCCGCATTCACGATCTCGGACTGCAACTGCTGGAGGTTCGCCGGATCACCGACGAGGACATCGCAGACACGACGTGAGGAGTCAGCCGTCGCCGCCGCGACGGGAGCCCCGGGCCCGCTTCGCCCCGGCCGCAGCGGCGGCGTGCGCCGGTGCGGCGGCCGACCACTTCAGCTCCAGCTCGAGCTCGACCCCGTTGCCGTCGACCTCCAGCTCGAACTCCCAGTCCAGCTCGTCGGCGACCGTGTACCGGATCGAATCGCCGTCGAAGTCAAGCTCCGACACCGGCGCCGCGACGAGCGCGTTCCCCAGGGTGATGAGCCGCTCCCCCGCCTGTTTGCGGGTGAGCCGGACCTTCCTCTTGATCTCCACGTCGGCCAAAGACCCGACCTCTCTGCTCAGCGCCGGACGGGCCCGGCAGCCTCGCCCGCGGATCAGGCCGGGCGAAGCCCCTACCACCTTGCACGGCGACGCCGACGTGGCCATCACCCGCACGGGATGACGGCCGGTCGTACGGCGCGGCGCCGGGTCAGCGCGTCGGCGACCGATCCGCCGGCTGCCGGGCGAAGGCCAGCCGGCGCAGCCGGATCCAGTCGACGGCCGGCTTGGCCGGTGGCACGCCGGGCCGGTCACGGGGTACCCGCACCCGCAGCACCCGCGGCACGGTGGTGCAGCGCACCGGCGTCGGCATCAGAATCGCCTCGCCGTCGATGCCGACGGGGATCTCGGGCGCGTCGGCGTCGACGACCACCTCGGCGCCGGTGAGCCTGATCAACCCACGCTGGTGGCTGCGCCGCAGCAGGCCGACGGCCTGCCGGGCGTTCGACACCGTGATCGCCACCAGGCCCAGCACGCCCAGGTCCAGCCGCGCCCGGCGGCCCAGCCCGGCCAGGTCGGTCGAGCCGTACGGGTCGTTGCTGACGAGCACCGCCTGCGGGCCGTCGATCGTGACATCCGCGATGTGCGCCGTGAGCCGGGCACCGCGATGGCCGGCGAGCTCGTCCGGGAGCAGCCGCAGCGTGGTGCGCGTCTTGTCGTCGCGGTACTCCGCGCTCTGCACGATCTCCGCGTACGCGCCGAAGGAGGCGTTGTTGACGAACGTGCGGTCACCGATCCGGCCCAGGTCGACGCGCAGCTCCACCCCGTCGGTCAGGCCGTTGAGGCAGGCGGCGGGGTCCTCCCGGTCCAGGCCGAGGTCCAGCGCGAAGTGGTTGCGGGTGCCCGCGCTCACGACCAGGAAGGGCAGGTCGTGTTCCGCCGCGATCCCGGCGACAAGTGCCTGGGTGCCGTCGCCGCCCGCGACGCCGAGCAGGTCGGCGCCCCGCGCGACGGCGTCGCGGGCGAGCACGGCGACGTCGACGGTTCCCGGCCCGTCCAGCAGGGCCACCTCGGCACCCATGGCCTCCGCCTTCTCCTTGAGCCCGAACTTCGTCACCTTCCCGCCGCCGGACCGCGGATTCATGATCAGGAACGGGCGCCGCGCCGGCTCGACGGCGTACGTGGTCATCCGCTCGCCGCCGACCATCAGCGCGGCGCGCGCGGCGAGGACCGCGAGCGCGACCAACGCGAGCGACAGCACGGCGACCCACAGCAGGCCCGCCCGGATGTGGAGCACGAGCACGGTGACGGGCGCGAGGATCGCCAGCACGGCGGCCAGCGCCCGGATCACGCCGCGCCCGGCCAGGACCCAGTACCCGGCGGCGACGAAGACGACCACGCCGCCGGCGACGACCGCCACCATCATCAGGCTCCTACCCCCGGCGAACGCCACCAGGACGACGGCCGCGGCGAACGCCAGCGCGAACGCGCCCCGGGCCAGCCAGACCTGCGCGCCGGTCGTGGCCGGCTCCGCGGGGACCTGCACCTGCGGGCTCATCGGGTCGGGTACGGGGGGCCCGGCAGCGGCGGCCTGGTACCGAACGAGGCCTTCCGTACGGCGCTGTGCGCCGACCCGGAGACCAGGCTGCCGATGGCGATACCGAGCACGAGGTTGAGCACGGCCGTGGCGATCCGGCTCTCCTGGGACGCCTTTACGGCGAACGGCGCGAGCATGGCCGCGAGCGTCGACAGGCTGACGATCCAGGCGAAGAACATGCCGGACTTGGGCGTCGACACCAGCAGCAGGTGCATCACGCCGGTGGCCAGCAGCGCCGCGACGGCCGCGCCGACGGCGTACGTGATCGTGTCCGCGTCGCCCCAGACCCCCTCGCCCTTGGGCGCGAGGACGGGCACGTCCAGGATTCCCCGGCAGAAGAGGATGCCGACGATCACGATGAGCGCGGCGACGAAGGCGGCGGCGACCCCGCCGGCCCAGAGGACTCCGGCATCGACCGGACGGGGGGTTCGGGCGGGCAACGTCATGACATGATCCCCTCGGGGCGCGTGGATCCGGTTGGCAAGCAGCATCGCCGGGGCCCGGCCGACTGCCCTCACCCCGCCGGGGTGATCCGGCCGGTTCCGGCCCCGTGCGCCTCAGACGCCGGTCTTGACCGTCACCCGCCCGTCGCGCACGGCGGCCTGCAACAGGTCGAAGTCCTTCTCGTTGACGTCGGCGTACGCCTCGCCGAACGCGGCGAGGGCGTTCTCGAAACGGTCGCTCGAACCGAGGTACTCCGCTATCGCGATCCGGTCCCCCGACCGCGCGTGCGCCCGCGCCAGCGTCCGGCCGCAGATGCTCGCGTAGGTGGCCATCCCGCGCGGCGGCATCTCCTCGACCACCGCGGATCCCTTCCAGTCGCGCAGCTGGCGTATGTAGAAGTCGCGGACCTGGCCGTCGACGCCGTGAACCCGGTGCGTGCCGAGGAAGATGTCGCCGCTGGCCTGCATCAGGCGCTGGCCGGCGACCACCCGCTCGCCGTGGTGCGCGTACTCGCTCGCGCCCGCGTACTCCTCCAGCACCGAGGCCCCGGCCTCCTTGGCCTGCAGGAAGAGCGGGTCCGAGTCGTCGCGGCCCAGCAGCAGCAGCACCCAGGCGCGGGTGCCGACGCTGCCCACGCCGACGACCTTGCGGGCCATGTGCACCAGCTGGAACTGTGCGAGCAGGTGCCGGCGCTCGGGTGAGAGCGACTCGCGGTACCCGCGGACCACCTCCTGCATCCAGCGGAAGAGCTCGTCCGCCGAGGCGCTCGGCATCAGGTCCTCGACCGGCACCACCGTCGGCGGCGTCGCGATGATGCGGCGGTGACCATCGACCACCGCCGAGAGCTTGCCGAGGGCGTGCAGGCTGTCACGGGTCCTGGCCTTGCGCAGCGCCGCCTCCGTGCGCCGCACCTGCGTCGGCGGCAGGATCTCGCGCCACTGCTCGAGCACGGACTGCACGTCGAGCTGTGCGTACCAGACCTCGAGGTTGGTGCGGGCGGCGAACTCGCGCATGGCCGTGCGGTAGGCGGCGCCGGCGCCGATCGCGATCTTGTCGCGCTGCTTGCGGGTGAACCCGTTCTGCCGGCCGGCCACGGCGAGGCTCGCCACGAGTCGCTTGACGTCCCACTCCCAGGGCCCCGGGAGGGTCTCGTCGAAGTCGTTGATGTCGAACACCAGGGTGCGCTCCGCGGACGCGAACATGCCGAAGTTCGACAGGTGCGCGTCCCCGCAGGTCTGCGCGCGGAAGCCCGACGTCGCGGTGCCGGCGAGGTCGCCGGCCATGAGCACGGCGGCGCCGCGGAAGAACGTCAACGGATTGGCGAGCATCCGGCCGTAGCGGATCGGCACGAGCTCGGGTAGCCGGGTGGCGTCCTCGCCCGCGAGGACGGCCACCGGATCGCGCCCGTCTCCGGAGTGGATCTCTGCGTGGGATTCCAGCGGGGTGACTTTGCGGGCGGCCTTGCCGAGCCGGGCCCGCTCCGCGGGGCTCAGATGCCTCACGCCATCGAATGTCGTCGTTTCCGGGTTGCTCCGCATCTGGTCACGCTGCGCCGGTCGCGCCCGGTTGCCATCATCCCTGGCGCATGAGTGGCCCGGCGACGGGTTCATCCCGGCGGGATGGTCCCGGGCGGGCGGCCGATCGCGTCGAATGGCGGCGTTGCGGGCGTTCCTCGGAGGCAGGCGGTCAGCGTGAACGAACCAGGGAACGACTCCGGATCCGGCGCGCGGTCCCGGGCCCGGTGGAGCGTCAAGCTGTTGCGGCGCCGCCGGCTCACCTTCGCCGAGGCGCGCCGGCTGCTGGTCACCCTGGTGCTCGGCTGCCTGTCGATGGCCGTGACGATCTGGATCGTGCCCGGCATGTCGGCGTCCCTCGCGGCGGACGTCGTGGTGGCGACGGTGCTGCTCGCCATCCTGGCGGCGCTGCTGCGGCCGCTGCTGACGTCCTTCGCCCTGCTGCTGGGATGGGCCGGCGTCCTGCTGGCCGGGCTCGGCGCCCAGGCGCTGCTGTTCTACCTGGCGCTGAGCCTGTCGCCCGGCATCACCGTCGACGGATTCTGGCACGCCTTCTGGGGCTCCTGGATCTTCGCGTTCCTGATGACCGTCGTCACCTGGATGGCGACGGCCGGGGACAGTGCCGCCTTCCTCACCCACCTCATCCAGCGGGCCGGCGAGCCGGCGGAACCCGGGATGGCCGGTTCGGTGCCGGGGGTGGTCTTCGTGCAGATCGACGGCCTCGCGGCGCCGCTGCTGCGGTGGTCGGTCCGGTCCGGCGATCTGCCGACGCTCAGCCGGTGGATCCGCTCCGGCAGTCACCGGCTGACGGACTGGCATGCGCAGCTGCCGGCGACCACACCGGCGAGCCAGGCGGGGTTGCTGCACGGCGGCAGCGACCAGATACCGGCGTTCCGCTGGTACGAGAAGGAGACCGGCAGGCTGCTGGTCGCCAACCGCCCCAGGGACGCCGCGGTGATCCAGGCCCGCCTCAGCGACGGCCGCGGCCTGCTCGCGGACGGCGGCGTGAGCATCTCCAACATCTTCTCCGGCGACGCGCCGACCAGCCTGCTGACCATGAGCGGCCTGACCGGCCGCACCGGGCGCCGGGGTCCGTCACGCACCTTCGCCACGTTCTTCATCAACCCCTACGGGCTGACCCGGTCGGTGGTGCTCACCGTCGCCGAGATGGTCAAGGAGATCCACCAGTCCCGGCTGCAGCGGGTACGGCGGGTGGAACCGCGCATCCGCCGCCACGGTTCCTACATCCTGCTGCGCGCGGTCACCAACGTCCTGCTGAGGGACCTAAACGCGGGCCTGATCGCGGACCAGATGATGGCCGGGACACCGTCGATCTACTGCGACTTCACCGACTACGACGAGATCGCGCACCACGCCGGACCGACCCGCCCGGAATCGCTGGCGTCGCTGGCCGGTATCGACCACCTGATCGGCGTCCTCGAGCACGTCGCCGCGCGGGCGCCCCGCCCCTACCGTTTCGTGGTGCTGTCCGACCACGGGCAGAGCCAGGGCGCGACGTTCCTGCAGCGCCACGGCGTCGCGCTGGAGGAGGTCGTGCGCCGGCTGATGGGCTCCGGAACCGTGGCGGCCTCGACCGGACTCGACGAGACCGTCGGCCCGGTGAACACCTTCCTGACCCAGGTCGCGCAGCAGGGTGGCACGGCGGGCCGGCTCACCCGGCGCGCGCTGCACACCAGGACCCACGACGGCCAGGTCGAGCTCAGCCCGGCGCCGGACGCCGGCCAGGCCGCGCACGAGTCGGATCTCGTGCTGATCGCGTCGGGCAACCTGTCGATGATCTACTTCACCCGCCTGCCCGGGCGGCTGGTCCTCGAGGACATCGAGCAGCTCTATCCGGGCCTGGTCGGCGCGCTGACCCAGCACCCGGGCATCGGCTTCATCACGGTACGCACCGGTGGCCAGGGCACCGTGGTGCTCGGCCGGGACGGAATCCGCCACCTGCACGAGGACCGGGTCGAGGGTGTCGACCCACTCGCCGGTTTCGGCCCGCACGCGGTGGCCGACGTGCTGCGTCACGACGCCCTGGCGCACGTCGGCGACCTCGTCATCAACAGCCCCGTCGACCCCGACACCGACGAGGTCGCCGCGTACGAGGAACTGGTCGGGTGCCACGGCGGTCTCGGCGGATGGCAGACCGAGGCGGTGCTGGTGCACCCGAAGGACTGGGTGGTCGCGGCCCCGCCGCTGATCGGCGCGGACGCGGTGCACCGGCAGCTGGTGCGCTGGCTGGAGCAGGCCGGGCAGCGCGGTGAGCTGCGCGCCGACGATGCGGCACCGGGCGGCACGCCGGCGCTCGACGCGGCGCAGGGCCGCGGCGGGAGCTGACCGGCCTCCCACCACGGCCCGAACCACCGGCCCGTACGACGGCCGTCAGGCGGTCTGCGGGTTCTTGGCGGCATCCGGGGAGCCGTGCAGCGCCTCCTGCAGTTCCTCCTCGGTCTCCTTGGACAGCGACGACTTGAGCACGGTGCCGCCGTAGCGGCTCAGCGCCTCGACCGCCTTGTCGGGAGTGGCGTGGCTGACCACCAGGAACAGTGCCGAGGTGCCCGGCTGGAGCTGGTCGCGTACCCGATCCTGGAAGTCCTTGTGGATGCCGCTCTTGGCGACCTTGCCCATCAGGGCGCCGAGGCCGGCGCCGACGGCCATGCCGAAGAACGGAATGAAGAAGAGCATTCCGAACAGCAGACCCCAGAACATGCCCCACGACGCTCCCCCGGTCACGGGGTGGTGGCTCGTGCTCACGTGGAATCTGCCCTCCGGGTCGCGGCTGATCGCCGCGATGGCCTCGGGCTCGATGATGAGGTCCTTGGCGAGCCGACGCGCCTCTGCCGCCGCCTCCGCGGCGGTCGTCTCGTCCGGGTACCCGATGGCGACCAGAGTGGACATGCGGATCCTTCCTTCGTTTCGTTGCCCGGCAGGCGTTTGCCGCCGGGCGGTTCCTGCCTCACGAGTCGCAGGACCACCAACAGAGGGAATCGCACGGCGACGCGGCGGCGGCTCATCCCGCCCGGATGAGCGTCCCCGTCGGATACGCCGGCCCGGCGCCGCCGCGGTGACCCGGGACCCGGATCACCCACGCGGGGTGAAGATCCGCCGGCCGCGTCGCGGCACGATGGGACTCCCGCAGCCCGGAGGTACGCGATGCTTGACCTGGACCGAACATGAGCGAGGCGGACGACGGCGCCGGCCGCGTCAAGCCGAGACACGAGGCGAACGAGGCGGACTTCGCCGGTGCGATCTACGGCTCCATGCTGGCGGGGTCGGTCGTCGTCGGTGCGGCCTCCGGAGCGGACGGCCACGTCCCCCCGCCGGTCGAGCTGGCGTCGCTGCTGATCGCCACCGGGGTGGTCTTCTGGCTGGCGCACGCGTACGCCCGGCTGGTCGGCGACCGGATCCATCGCACCACCGTCAGCTGGGCGGAGGTGGTCCGGGTCGCCCGGCTCGAGTGGCCGCTGCTGCAGGCGACGTTTCCGCCGGCGGCCGCGGCCGTCGTGGTGGGCCTGCTCGGCGGCGGCGACAAGGCGGCCGGCTGGTCGGCACTGCTGGTGGCGATCGGCGGTCAGATCGGCTGGGCTACCGTCGCCGCGCGCCAGGCCGGGGCGAGTCGTTCGCTGATGTTCCTGACCGCCCTGGTCAACCTGGCGCTCGGCTCGGTGATCGTGGTGCTCAAGGCCACGCTGGGGCACTGAGCCCGGCCGGCCCGGGTGTCAGGCCGTGAGCACCCGGCGGGCCCAGAACACCATGGCGACCTGGATCAGGCCCATCAGGATCAGCCATGCGCCGGTGAGGTAGACGAACGCGACCACGGAGAGGTCGGGCCAGAGGAGCACGACCAGCGCGGCGACGATGCTGAGCACGCCGAGGGCGATCTGCCAGCGCCGGTACCCGCCGCCGGGGCCGCCGAAGGCGGAGATCAGTTCCAGGATGCCGCCGATGAGCCACATCAGCCCGACCAGCGTGACCATCAGGGCCAGCGTGACCAGCAGGTTCCGAAGCGCGATGACGCCGGCGACGACGAAGAACACCCCGATGACGCCGAGGATGGCGCGCTCGGCGCCGTCGCGCGCGGTGGCGGTGATCGCCTGCACGATCCGGACCACGCCGTGCAGCAGCAGCCAGATGCCGAACAGGGCCGCGACGACCTTCAGCGTCGCCTCCGGCCAGACCAGCATGATGACGCCGAGCACGACGCTGAAGACGGCCGAGCCGAGGGCCAGCCACCAGACGGCCTTGCCGAAGGACTTCGCGGCGGCGGCCTGCTGGGCCGATGTGGTCTGGGACGAGAACGGTTCGGATGTGTAGGGGACCGAGGCAGACATGCGCCCCTCCTGGTAGTCGACGGTGAGGTCACAGTGGCACCGAACTTCTCCGTGCGGCTCACCACGAGCGGATGAACTCTTCGGCGCCGGGCCCGGCTCACCCGCCCGCGGCGACGTCGTCGCCCGGGCGGCGCCGCTCGGTGCCGAACACCGAGACGAGCCGGGCCACAAGCGTCACCAGGAAGATCTGGCCGCACAGCGCGTCCAGCACCGCCAGGCTGCGTCCCGGCGCGCCGGCCGGCGTCAGGTCGCCGTACCCGGTGGTCGTCAGGGTGATGAAGGCGAAGTACTGGATCGAGTCGCCGTCGGCCGGCTCGCCCCCGGCGAACAACGGCCCGGGCGCCAGCTTCGCGACCGCGGTGAACAGCGCGACGAAGACGAATCCGACCAGCAGGTAGGCGGAGAGGGCGCCGAAGATGGTCTGCATCGTGACCACCCGGTGGCGCAGGATCCGCCCGACCACCACGAAGACGGTCAGCAGCAGAAGTCCCGCCGTCCACAGGGCGGCGAGCCCCTGGACCACGTCTTCGTGCAGCACGGCCACCAGAACGGCGACGACCGCCGATCCGGCAAGCAGGGTCCGGCGCAGCCACCGCCTCGTCCGGGCGGGCAGCCGCGCGAATCTCAGGGCGAGGACCAGCACGAAGACGTAGAACGAGAGCGTGACCAGCCGCGCCAGGCGGCCGTCCAGCACTCCGGCGACGAGGAAGCTCGCCAGCAGCAACGCGAACATCATCCCGTAACGGTCCGGCCGCTCGCCCGGGCCGGACCGCAGGCCGTTACGGCCATGCGCCAGGGACATCGTCGCCGCCCTTCCGCGTCACGGTGAGCCGGCCGCGCCCGTGCTCGGGGGCCGGCGCCGTTGCGGCCCACGGCGGGCCGCGACGACGAGCGCCGCGGCGGCGGTCCTCTCGCGGATGCCGCCGCGCCGCAGGACGGGCGCTACTCCGCGGCCTCGCGGCCGTGTACCGCGAGCGCGTAGATGATGATCACGTCCATGGCGATGATCAGGGTCGCCCACAGCGGGTACGCCGCGATGAACGCCATGTTCACGACCGCGCTCGCGACGGCGAGGATGATGCCGACCGTGCGCCCCCAGGTCTTCCCCGTCATCACCGCGAAGCCGGCGCCGAAGGCGACCGCGCCGAGGATGAGGTGTACGAATCCCCACGCGGTGTAGTCGACGGAGACGACCAGCCCGCTCTGGCCGACCAGGTAGTACCCGTCGTCGAAGAGCGCCACCAGGCCGGCTATGGCCTGGAAGAAGCCGACCGTGATCATCATGATGCCGGCGAAGTACACCCAGCCGAGCCAGGCGGTCCGGGGCGAAGCGGATTTGTCGAACGTCGGCGTCTGTGCCATGTCGCTCCTACTTCCTGTCGAATGACCGCGGCGTGACGCGTCGGTCACGTGACATTGGTTCGCGCCGCGGACCCGGCCACGCTCGGCCGGGTTCGTGTACCGATTCTCTTCGCCGGCGCGACCGCCGGCATCGCCTTCCGCGGATGAGGTGGCGCGCCTCGGGCGGCACCGCCGAGCCGCTCCGCGGACCGCGTTTCCCCTGCGTCCCATCCGCGTAGGGGGAGCCCCGGTGCCACCGTTGAGACGTACGGTTCGGGCTCTGCACAGCTCCCGGCGGAAGTGGAGCCAACCCAAATGACCGAGCCTGAAGTACCGGACACCGAGCAGGAACTCGCGCGGCTGCGCGCCGAGAACGAGCGGCTGCGGGCGCTCGTGGAACGCCAGGTTCCGCCGGACGGCAAACCCCGTCGGCGCCGGGTCGGGCGATGGACAGCGGCGACCGTCCTCCTGGTCGTCGGCTGCCTGCTGCTGCCGGTCGGTGCGGTGGCGATGTTCGCGCGGACGGTCGTCTTCGACACCGACCGGTACGTCGCGACGGTCGCACCGCTGGCGCAGAATCCCGCCGTGCGCAACGCCGTGGCCGATCGCATCACCGCCGAGGTGTTCGCCGCGCTCGACATCGAGGGATTCACGCACCGGGCGATCGAGGCCCTGGTGAAGCAGGGCGCGCCGGCGGAGCTCACCATGCTCCAGCAACCGATGGTCAACGGCGTGCGCTCGTTCGCCCGAACGCAGGTACACAACGCGGTCAGCTCGGACATGTTCGCCCAGGCCTGGGAGCAGGCCAACCGGGCGGCACACGCGGGCCTGGTCGCCGCGCTCCGAGGCACGCAGGGCGGGGCGATCGAGGTGGAGAACGGCACCGTCTCGGTGAACCTCGGCATGTTCATCGAGACCATCAAGCCCCGGCTGGTCGCGGCCGGCGTGCCGCTCGCCGACCGGATCCCCACGGTGAACCTGTCCTTCCCGCTGCTGCACTCCGACGAGATCCCCAAGGTCCAGCGCGCCGCCTCGCTACTCGACACGCTGGCCATCCCGCTGGTGCTGTTCGCCTTCCTGCTGCTCGCCGTCGCGGTCTGGCTGGCGCCGGGCCGCCGGCGCATGCTGTCCATCGCCGGCCTCGGCATCGCCCTGTCGCTGCTGCTGCTCCTCGGCGGGCTCGCCGCGGGCCGCGAGTACTACCTCAGCCACCTGCCGCAGAACACCCTTCCGACCGACGCCGCCGCCGTCGTCTGGGACACCATGACGGCGCAGTTCGTCGTCCGGCTGCAGACCGTCGTGCTGGTCGGTGTGGTGATCGCGCTCGGCGCCTGGGTGGTCGGGCCCGGCGAGCTCGCCCGCGGGCTGCGCACCGGCGCGAACTGGCTGGTCACCTCCGCCCGGGTCGGCGGCCGCCGGCTGGGCTGGCGGCCCACCGCGGTCGACCGCTGGGTCGCCGACCATGTCACCGTGCTCCGCGCCGCCGCCCTCGGCCTGATCATCATCGTGTACGCGCTCTGGACCAGGCCGACCAGTTCCGTGGTCGTCTGGCTGACGCTCGCGCTGCTGGGCCTGCTCGCCGTCATCGAGTTGCTCCGCAGGGGCACCGACCTGCCGCCCGCGCCGGAGCCGGGTCCCGGCGACCTCGGCCCGCCGGCGGCGGCGACGGGACCGAAGGCGGCGCCCGCCTGACCGGCACGGCCGGGCGGCCACCGGGTTCCCGGTGGCCGCCCGGCCGTGGCGTCGGAACCCCTCAGACGAGCCCGAGCTCGCGGGCCCGGCGAACGGCCTCGTTGCGCCGTGACGCGGCCAGCTTGCGGAGAATGCTGCGGACGTGCGTCTTCACGGTGTTCACGGACAGGTACATCGCCTCGGCGATCTCCTCCGTGCCCAGCAGGGCCGCGAGATGCCGGAGCACCTCGAGTTCCCGCTCGCTGAGCGGGTCGACCACGATCGGCGCGCTCTGTTCGGCCGGCGCGCCGCTGGGCCGCGCACGCGGCTGCGGCGGTGCGGTCGAGCCGATCGACTGGTAGGCCGCCGCCAGCTCCGGGTCGCTGCGCAGGAGCTGGCGCAGCCGCGGGCCGGCCTCGTGGAAGACGCGCCGGTGGCCGTCGGGGACCGCGAGGGCCAGCGCCTGCCGCAGGCAGTCGCGGACGACGTTGGTGTCGCCCTGCTCGCTCGCCGCGATCGCCTTGACCAGCCAGGCTTCGATCAGGATCGGCGACGGCGCCGCGGCGGCCTCGACGATCGGCGTGAGCAGCTCGGCGCCCTGCCGCGTCTCGCCGCGCGCCACGAGCGCGGCGGCGTTCACCACGGCTGCCCGCGGGGACGGCGGATCGCCCAGGGCGCCGGCGGCGGCCAGCGCCTCGTCCGGCCGGTCCATGACCACGGCCAGATGCGCCCGGCTCAGGGCGACCTCATGCTCGAGCCACGACGGCAGGACCCCGCCTTCGCGGCCCGTCGGCACGTCGGCGAGTACGCGGGCCGCGGCCCGCAGCTCGCCCCGGCCGCTGAGCAGGCGCGAGCGCACGAGGGCGACCGCGACCGTGGCCATGGCGTCCTCGTGCGAGTCGGCGACCGCCTCGGCGTCCCTGAGGTGCCGCCACGCGACCGGCACCGCCCAGCGCTCACCGGCCACCCAGGCGAGCACCACGGAGGTGGCGAGCGAGTGCTGCGACGGTGTCGGGCAGCGGCCGGCGAGCTGGGCCGCCTGGCCGGCGGTGTCGGAGGCGTCCCGCAGGCGTCCGAGGTAGACGTCGACCAGGGCGAGCCGGTGCAGGCAGGCGAGCCGCACGCCCTCGCAGCCCGACGGCGGTGCGTTCTTGACCGCGTCGGTCAGGGTCACGACGGCATCGTCGAGATCACCGGCCCAGATCTGGGAAAGCCCCCGCCAGTACCGCAGGATCGTGCGCAGCTCGGGGTGGGCGTCGACGCGTTCGGGCGGCGCCTGTGCCATGAGCGCCTCCGCCTCGTCCGCGGCGGACAGGGCCCGCGGAACGTCGTGCCGCGTGGCTGCCACGCCGGCGCCGAGGAGCGCGGCGGCGAGCCGGACCGGCAGGGCCTGTTCCGGCGCGCCGTCGGCCGCGAGGCCCGCGGCGCGTTCCAGGTGCCGCTCCGCCTCGTCCGGGTCGCCGGCGGCGAGCCGCTGTGCGGCCGTCACCAGGGCGGGTGCCGGCCCGTCCAGTCCGGCCGGCAGGTCGCGGAAGAGCTTGCCGAGCCGATCGGCGTCCCCGCCGGCCACCAGCCGGCCGAGGCCCAGATCCTGGATCACCAGCGCGCAGGCATGGTCCCAGTCCCCGGCGGCGACCGCGTGCCGGATCGCCTCGGCGGCGCGCCCGTGCGCGACGAACCAGGCCGCGGCGCGACGGTGCAGCTGGGGTACCTGCTCGGGCTCCTCGTACGTCAGCTGCGCCCGCAGCAGCTCCGCGAAGAGGCGGTGGTAGCGGTGCACCGTGGACCGCTCGGCGACCGGTTGCACGAACGCGTTGGCCCGCTCCAGCACCGCCAGGATCTGCCGGGCGTCGTTGCGCCCGGTCAGCACGTCGGCGAGGTCCGGCGTGAAGTCGTCGACGATGCTGGTCCTCAGGACGAAGTCCCGGATCTCGGGCGGCTGGGCGGACAGCACCTCGCCGAGGAAGTACTCGGCGATGTTCGCGTCGTCGCCGGCGATCGTGATGACGAGGTCCTCGGCGTCGCCGCACCGCTCCATGGCCATGGCGAACAGCCGGATGCCGGCGGCCCACCCCTCGGTGCGTTCGACGAGCGATCGCAGGGCCCAGTCCGGCAGGTGCACACCGTGACCGGCCAGCAGAGCGGCGGTCTCGGCCGCGGTGAAGGCGAGGTCGTCGCCGCGGATCTCGCTGAGCGTCCCGGCGAGGCGGTAGCGGTACAGGGGCAGCGGCGGATCCCAGCGGCCGACCAGTACCACCCGCAGGTGCTGATCGGCGTGCCGCAGCAGCGCGTCGAGGTCGTCGCCGAGGCGCCGGCCGGCGAGCACGGAGACGCTGTCGAGAACCAGCACGACGGCGCTGTGCTGCGCGGCGAGGTCCGCGGCCAGGCGGGCGAGCAACGATCTGCCGATCGTTCCGCGGCGCGCCGCCTCCTCGATCGCCGGCGACAGCGCGATTCCGCTCCGGTGGAAGCCCTCGACGAGGTAGGACCAGAAGACGCCCGGCTCGTCGTCGCCCTCCTCGAGGGCGATCCAGATGACCGGTCCGGGCGCACCCCCGGAGGACACCCAGGAGGCGACCAGCTGCGTCTTGCCGCTGCCGGGCGGGCCGGTCACCACCGTCATGGGGTTGGCGACCGCCTGCGAGAGGCGGCTGAGCAGCCGATCCCGCTCGACCGTGAACGGCGGCGTCTTGGGCACGGCGAACTTCGAGGCGAGCAATGGGTCGCTCTCCGCGGTCGGCGTTATCTCAGCCGTAGGAACTATGGCGGTATCGGCACGAATCGTCACGTCGCTCGTCACGGCTTTGCCTCGATTGTGGTCGCGGTGGCGTTCGGCAGGCTCCGTTGTCGCGTCGGCTTGTCGAGTCGATCAGTTTCAGCCCTCAGCGTTCGGCAGGCGAGGTGACCTTGCATCGTCCACATGGGGTGATTGACGGAGCGCCAGGAGTAACCAAGTGGTAGTCGGGACGAAGTCACGACAAAGGCCTATAAGAGGCCCAACTCCCGAGCCCGATCAACCGCTTCACGACGCTGCGTAACTCCAAGCTTACGATAGAGCGATCTGAGGTGTGCCTTTACTGTATTAACCGAGACGTACATCTGTCCCGCTATGTCCTGATTTCTTAGCATTGTTGGTAGATAACGTAACACGTCCAATTCGCGTTCCGTCAGTTCTTCGCCGTCCTGCACCCACGCCGGTTCGGACCGGGCCGGCTCGGCCGTCGCGCCGGTCAGCAGCTCCGCGACGAAGTGCGAGCTGTGTGGAGTCAGCCACTGGTAGCGCTCCAGAAACGCCCCGAGACGCGGCAGGCCGACGCCGACGAACGGCGCCCGCATCTCCTGGGCCTCCGCAAGCGCGACGGCCCGGGAGAACGCGTCGACCGAGCGGCTGTTCTGCCGCAGTTCGTCCGCCACCAGGGCGGTGAGCAGCCAGGCCTCGACGGCCGAACCGACGTCGGGCGCGGAGGCGTGTAACGGGGCGAGCACCGCCTCGGCCGCCTCGAACGCCTCGAGGGCGAGGTGTGCGCGCGCGACGCGGGTCAACAGCCTCGGGAACATCCTCGCGCCCGCCCCGGGGCGGCGTACCCGTCGAATCAGCTTCTCGGGCTCGCCCGCCGAGAGGTCGAGGTCGGCCTCCGCTATCGCGAACCACCGGGCGAGGGTGGTGGGCATCCGGCCGGCGTCGGCCTCCTCGTCGATGCGCTGGGCCGCCAGCCGGGCCGCGTCGGTCTCGCCGTGCGCGAGCAGGACCCGGACCTCCAACGCCCGCAAGGCGAGGTACAGCACCGGCTCGGCGTCCGCCCGCTGCGCCGCGAGGCCGTTCTCGAGGGCCAGGTCGGCCTCGCTCAGCTGGTGACGTTCGAGGTTGATCAGGGCCAGCGCCAGGTAGGCGGGGACCGCCTGGTGCGCCCATCGCCAGGCGCCCTGTGCCAGGTCGAGTCCGCCGCGGGCATGTCCGAGCCCGTCACGGAGCAGGCCCCGCTCCGCCTCCACCAGCGCGAGGTGGGCCATCGCGTCGAGCTGGGTGAGCTCCGCGGTGGCGTGCTGTGCCACCGCCATCCCCGATCGCAGCCGGGTATGCGCCGCGCCGAGGCGTCCCGTCCAGAACAGCCCGATGCCGGCGTTGGTGAAGGCGGTCGCCCGGTAGCGGCCCGCGTCGGACAACTGCTCCGGTGACACGTCCGCCAACAGGTTCATGGCCTCGGCGGTCGTCTCGACCAGCGCCGTCATGTCGCCCTGTCCCCGGGCCAGCGCCGCGTCGAGCGCGCGGGCCAGGATCTCGGCCGGCAGCCGGAGATCCGCGTCCTCGTCGGCGATCAGCGCCCGGGCCCGGGCGACCTGGGCCGGGACGACGTCGTACTCACCGCGGTCATAGGCGAGCAGCGCACCGCAAAGGGCGAGGCTCGCGGTGGCCGAAAGCTGACTCGCCGGCACCCGTGCCAGCAGGTCGGTGAGCGGCCGGCGGTTCGCCGAGTCGATCCGGGCGCCGACGACGGTGACCATCAGGCGGCCGACGAGGGGCCAGTCCGCCGCCGCGACCGCGTGCCCGACCGCGGCCGGCCCGTCGTCGGCGCCGGCTAACCAGCGCGCCGCCTTCAGATGCAGGTCCGCGACGAGTTCGGGCGTCTCGAGCCGCAGCCGGTACTGCAGCAGGTCGCGGAGCAGGCGGTGGTAGCGGAACCACTCCTGCCGCTCCCCCACCGTGCTCACCAGCGCGTTCGACCGCGCCAGGCGGTCGAGGATCTGCTGGCCGTGCGCCTCTCCGGTGAGCACCTCGGCCAGTTCGCCGCACACCCGCCCGGCGATGGACGTGCGCCGCAGGAACCGTTGCACCTCCGGCGGCTCACCGCCCAGAACCTCCGACACCAGGTAGTCGGCGACGGCCGGCTCGGTTCCGGTGAACTCCTCGACCCCGCGCCCCGCGCCCCGTACGCCCAGGAACCTCGCGGCGAGGCACAGGCCGGTGGCCCAGCCCTCGGTGCGATCGAGGAGAACCCCGATCTCGGCCGACGTGAGTTGCACGTCGTGGGCGGCCAGGAGCCGGGCCGCCTCGTCCGGGGTGAAGTCCAGCTCCGCGGCGCGCAGCTCGGTCAGCCCCGCCCGGGTGCGCGGCCGGTGCAGCGAAGGCACCCGGTCCCCCCGGGTGGTGATCACCAGCCGCAGCCGCCCCAGGGGATGGCGCAGGAGAAAGGCCAGCGACCGCAGGATCCGCGGATTGTCGATCTCATGCAGGTCGTCGAGGACCAGCACCACGGGTACGGGAAGCCCGGCGACCCCGCCGGCGAGCCGGCGGACGAAGGTTTCGTCGATGCGCGGGCCGGGAACCATCCGCGCCAGCGGACTCCGCTCCGGAACCGCGCTGGTGCCGCGAATCGCGCCAAGCACGTACGACCAGAAGGAGGTCGGATCGTTGTCGTAGGCGTCAAGGGAGAGCCAGGCGACGGGTCCGGGAGCCCGGCCGGCCTCCGCCCAGGCGGCGACGAGCAGGGTCTTGCCCGAGCCCGGGCCCCCGCACACCAGCGTCACTTCGCCCTCGGCGCCCTCGTCCGCCCGGTCCAAGAGGCGCCGCCGCAGGACGAACGCACGCGGCAGGGGCGGGCACACCAGCTTGGCCGCGAGCAGCCCGCCGGGACCGGCAGCGCGGGAGTACGCACCTGCGAGCCGGGTGTTCCTGCCCCGATCACCCATGCGATATCCCGGTCTTCCCTGGTCAACAGGCATGGCGACGCTTCGCCGGATTGAGCGTAACCCAAGATCGATGAGCCTGGATCAGACGCTTGCGCCGGGGAATGTCGCATTGATCACCAGCCGGGCGCGCCGGCACTTCTCCGGGCGAAAGGTTCTTACGCGCCGCCATCCCCTACGGACGATCCGTAACCGGCCCGCACGGTCGATGGTGCAGGAAGGAACACCGCGGAGGTAATCGGATGACAGAGAGATACGAGATCCGCGTATCGGATCGGCTCGGACCGGTGCTGCTCGGCGCCCTCGCCGGCATGCGCTCGGAGGTGGTGCCGCGACAGACGATCATCGAGGGCTGGTTCTCCACTGAGGAATTCCGTGCGCTGCTGCTGCGGGTGGAACGGGTCGGCGTGCAGCTCATCCGCCTCGACCGCGTCGCCGACGAGCGCGAGCGGCGGACGCGCCAAGATCCTTCGGCGCTTCCCGGCCCGAAGACCGAATGATCCGGGCCGGCGGGCTCATCCCGCAGGGATGACGCACCGCCGCGCCGGCGGCACCATCATGGCGGCATGCCGACCGCCAGGACGCCAGCCGCCGGGCGGGTACGCCGCCGCCCGGAGGCCGGACCCGGGCGGGAAACCTCCGCGCGGACGAACGGGGCGCCGAGGGCGGCGGCCGGCAGAGCACCGCCACTTTCCTCGACGCCCCGATCGGGACGGCCTTACGCCGTGCTCGTACCGGCGCCCAGCCGGAGTCTCACCGGACGGAGTTGGACAGCGCGCCCCGGTCGTAGTCCCGCCAGGCGCCGACGCCGGCACCGGTGGCCGAGCGGACCTGGCCCCAGCGGCGGCGGACCGTCACCTGCGGCGGCTCGTCGAGACTCGCGATGTACCGCCGGGCCGCGCCGACCACGGCGATCGCGCCGATGGCGGCACCCACCGCGTAGGTCACGAACCCCACGGTCATGAGGGCCGCACTGCCTCCCACCAGCCGCCGGTCGACGTACGCTCCCGACATCCTGGTGCCGGCGGGGTTGGTAACAGCAGCCATTTTCTGCCTCCTGGGCAAGGGTCGCGGCCTTTCGTCCGCAGCCGGGATGCTGCGCGACATCGGTTCCACCGTCGCCCGCGCCCCGGTTCTCCGTCGTCATCCGTCCGGGATGAGCGTCCGCCGGGCCGCGTCCGGCCGACCGGCTTTTCACCCGCTGGGGATGAAGGACCGCGGGCCGCCCTCGGGCAGCGTGAGGTGTGGTTGACCAAGCTGACCGGAAGGGCTGAAATGACTGACGATCTCGACGAGATGGGCCCGATCGACTACCTGGTGGTGGAGTTTCCCGGGAACCGCATGACCGGCGAGGGGCTGCCGCTGCTGGTCGAGCTGCACGATCGCGGCATCATCCGGATCCTGGACCTGCTGTTCATCCGCAAGGAGACCGACGGCTCCGTCTCGGGCCTGGCGATCGCGGACCTGGACCACGACGGCGACCTGGACCTCGCCGTCTTCGAGGGCGCGTCGTCGGGCCTGCTCGGCTCCGACGACGTCGAGCACGCCGGCTCCGTGCTCGAACCCGGCAGCTCCGCCGGGATCCTCGTCTACGAGAACCGCTGGGCCGGGCCCTTCGCGGCGGCGCTGCGCCGGGGCGGTGGCAGGCTGGTCGCGAGCGGGCGGATCCCCATCCATGAGGCCCTTGCCGCGCTGGAAGCGTCCGAAGTATCCGCCTGACCCCCGCACGAGAGGAAGAACGCCATGCCAGGTCTACTTCGCGGTATCGCCCGCACCGCCGTCATCGCCGGTACGGCCACCAGCGTCTCCAATCGCGTCTCGCGCCGGCAGGCCGGGCGCTGGGCGGCCAAGGAACAGCAGCAGCAGGCGTACGCGGCGCCGCCGCAGGCCTATGCGGCGCCGCCGCCCCAGCAGGTGTACGCGGCACCCCCGCCCGACGACACGATGGACGACAAGCTCGCCCAGCTCAAGCAGCTCGGGGAGCTGAAGTCGCAGGGTCTGCTGACCGAAGCGGAGTTCGAGACCCAGAAGCGGCGCATCCTGGGCTGACGGCCGCCGTTCGCCGTCGACATCCGCCGGCTGGTGTGCTCGCCGCACCAGCCGGATGCCGTGCGCCGTCACGGCCGCGGTCCGGGTACGCGTTCGGGGCGGGCCCGGGGGCCCGGAGTCAAAGCGCGTCGTCATCGGGCCGCGGGGGCACCTCGTCGGCGCGGCCGGACGACACCGCCGGCCCGCGATGGCCGCCGGGAGCGGGGGCGCCGCCCATCTCGGCGCCGATGACGGCGGCCACGACCACGCAGACGCAGACCAGGATCAGCCACGTCAGCAGGGCGAACGTGATTCCGATGATCCCGTAGCGGCCGGAGTTGTTCTCGATCACCCGGGGCATCCACACCGCCGAGTACAGGTTCAGCAGCGCGCCACCGGCCCCGGCGACGATCGAGCCCGGCAGCAGCCGCCGGAACGGGATCCGCCGCGACAGCAGCAGGAACTGCAGCAGCAGCCAGATCCCGGTGGACATGACGACGCGCAGGACCACGGCGAACAGGGTGCCGGCCGGCACCTGGCGCAGCATGCCGACCAGCAGCGACAGCACCAGCAGCGAGCTGATCAGCAGCCCGACCGCGGTCACCCCGTTGAGCGTCCCCCGTACGCCGATCGCCGGCAGCTGCCAGGCGGCCTCGTACGTGCGCTGCAGGGACCGGGTCAGGTTCAGCACCGAGAACAGCAGGACGACGACGCCGACGATGGTGAACGTCCCGGTGGCGCCGGGTGGCCGCTCGAAGAGCGTGCGGATGGCCTGCGCCGAGACCCCGGTCACGTGGAACCGCGCGGCCAGCCGGTCGGCCAGCGCCGTCGGGCCCTTCCCGGAGGCCGCCGCCGCCACCACGATCAGCAGCGGGATGATGGCCGTGAACGCCTGGCCGCCCAGCACGAGCGACCGGTCGCGGCCGTTGATCGCCGCGAAGCGCCGCAGGCAGCGCACCACCAGCGTCGACTCGGCCCGCGACAGGAGGTCCGCCCCGCGCTCCATGGCGACGCCGGCGAGCCGTTCGCGGAGGCCCGGCCCGCGCCGCGGCGGAGGTGCCGACCCCTCCGGGGCCGGTCGCTCGCCTTTCATCGACGCCTCCTAAACCCCGGCTGCGCGCCGAGCGACTGGCGGATGGCACTGGCATATATCCCGCCGGGATGAGGCGGTGGCTTCAGTCGATGGGCAGCGTGGCCGTATCCGACCACGTCATCGTCCAGCATGGAAGGCAGGGCCGCAGATCTCATGAGCGGTGAACCCGGCTCCCGTCCCGGCGCGTTCGGATCCGGACTGGTCCGGCGGCTGGACGCCCTGCAACGCCGGCACCGGTTCCTCGGCCTCCCCGTGGCGGTGATGCGCAAGTACTTCGACGACGACGGCCCGCGGATGGCGGCCCTGACCACCTATTACGGATTCCTCAGCCTGTTCCCCGTGCTGCTGCTGGCAACGGCCGCGGTCACCGCGACGCTCAAGTCGCACCCCGCGCTGCAACAGGAGCTGCTCGACCGCCTCGTCCGGCCCGAGTTGCAGTCCGAGGTCGAGCAGGCGCTGGCCCAGCTCCCGCCGAGCGGGGTTCCGCTCGCCGTCGGTCTGATCGGCCTCCTGTTCGCCGGCAACGGCGGGGTGCTCGCCGCGTACTTCGCGCTGAACCGGATCTGGGCGGTGCCGTGGCGGGACCGGTTCGGTCTGGTCCGCCAGTACGTCCGGGCGTTCTCCGTGATGCTCCTGACGTTCCTCTGCGCCCTGCTGGCCGCCGCGTCGGCCCTGATCACCGACACGTTTCTGCGACTGCCGACCGCCGAGCGCGGCGCGTCGGCCGTCGCCACCGCCGCCGCCGTCTTCGCCACCCTCACCGTCGCGCACAAGGTGCTCGTCTGCCGGCCGCTGCGCCTCGGCGACATCTGGGTCGGCGGCGTCATCGGCGCCCTCGTCGTCACCGCCCTGCTGCGGACCGCGACGACGGTCCTGCCCGCCATGATCGCTCGGGCCGGACCCGTCTACGGCAGCTTCGCGACCGTGGTGGGCGCGTTCACGCTGCTGTATCTCATCAGCCAGACGCTGGTGCTCAGCGTCGAGGTCTCGGCCGTCATCGGGGACCGGCTGTCGCCGCGCAGTCTCACCGGCAGCGTGCCCAACGCGGCGGACCGCCGGGCGCTCGCGCTGCTGGGGCGCCAGCAGGAACGCGTGCCCGGGCAGGTCGTCACCACCACCTTCGCCGTGGCGGCGGAGGGCGCTGCGGAGCGGGAGAAGGCGCACCGGTAGCGCCGTTCAGCCGGAGACGGCGGAGCCGTCCGCGGCCAGCCCCTCGGCGAGCCATGCCTTGGCGGCGGCCAGCTCCCGGTTCGGGAACGCCCGCGCCTGGCCGGGCAGCAGCAGCGAGAGCGCCTTGATCGCCGGCCGGAGCCAATCCTCGTCGCTGACGACGGCGACCCGCTCGAAGGCGGTGGGGTTGCGGGCGAGGAACTTGGCCTTCTCGGAGACCGCGTCGCCCTCGACCTCGTCGAGCCGCGGGCCGAGGACGTACAGCAGCCGGACCTTCCCCCGCTCGGCCACCCATCGGCGCAGCGCGGGCGTGAGGACGTTCTCGACGTCGTCGTCGTCCACCTCACCGACGCCCTCGAAGCCGAGTGTGCCAGCCGGCATGTCGTCGATCCTCTTCAGCATTGCCGATCCCTTCATGTGTAACCGGAACCGCACCACCCGGACGGGGCCGATGCGTACGTCAGCCGATGACCGTTCCCTCGGCGGCGCCCGTCGGCTCGGGGTCGGGCAGGCGCATCATGCGGAAGGAGTTGAACAGCCCGACGAGCCCGGCGAGGATCGGAATGAGCAGGGCCACCTGCAGGGCGAACGGGCGCGCCTCCGTGTTGATGCGGATGATCTCGTCCCGCACCTGCTCGGGCTGGCCGGCGAGCAGCTCCGCGAGGCGGGTGTTGCTCATGACCTCGGCATCCTCCTCCAGCACCTGCGCCACGCGCTGCTGGTCGGCCGGTGGGAGCACGGTGCTCGCCTGCGCCATCGCGGTGAAGGTGATGGAGAGGGTCGCCAGCATCACGGCGCCGGCGAACGCCAGCCCGAACGACAGCCCGAACGACCCCGCCGCCGAGTTCGCGCTGGCGGCCTCGCTCACCCGCTCCTGCGAGATCGGGGCGAGGGTGTAGTTGTTGAGCTGGGACACCAGCAGGCCGAGGCCCGTACCGGCGATCAGCAGGGGCGGCACCAGGCCCCAGCCGAACTCAGCACGGGGCACGATCGGGATCAGCAACAGCAGTCCCGCGGTCAGCAGTAGGAATCCCCACCGGACGATGCTGCTCGGGCGGCGGTCGCCCGCCTTCTTCCCGGCGAGCAGCGCCACCGCGAACATGCTCAGCGAGAGCGGCGCCAGGGACAGGCCGGCCTGCATCGCGTTGTACTCGAGCACCATCTGTAGGTAGATCGGCAGCGCGATCATCGTCCCGCCCAGGGCGATCTGCTGGAGCATCTGCTGGGTGATCCCCAGCCGGAAGATCCTGGATCTGAACAGGTCCGGATCCAGCAGCGTCGGCTGCCCCCGACGCTTGCGCCGCAGCAGCCAGTTGACCAGCACCGCCATCGCGGCCGCGCCGATCGCCAGGAGCGCGAGGACGTACTCTCCGCCCTCCTGCCACACCAGGATGCCCAGCACGATGCCGCCCATCCCCACGACGGAGAGGCAGGCGCCGGCGACGTCGACCTCGCGCGGGCCGGTGTAGGGCACGTCGCGGACGATGCGGATGCCGGACAGCACCACCGCGATGATGACGACCTCGCCCAGGAAGGCGATGCGCCAGGAGAGATAGGTGGTGATGAAGCCGCCGAGCAGCGGCCCGACCGCGGCGGCGATCGCGGCCGCCGCGCCGACCAGGGCGTATACCCGCTTCTGCTCGGCGCCCTCGAAGTTGCCGTGTATCAGCGACTGCATGGCGGGCAGGAGAAGCGACGCACCGATGCCGCCCAGCACCGCCCAGAAGATCACGATCGCCATCAGGTTCTGCGCGAGCGCCATCGCCATGGCTCCGGTCGCATAGCCGATCAGGCCCAGCACGTACGCCCGCTTGCGGCCGATGAGATCGCCGACCTTGCCGCCGATCAGGATGAACGCGGCGGAGACCAGCGCCTCGAGCGCGATCGCCGACTGGACCCCGCTCACGGTCGTGTCCAGGTCCTTCACCACGGAGGCGATCGACACATTCATCAGGGAGGTGTCGACGACCAGCACGAACATCGCCATGGCCAGCAGGATGGCCAAACGCCGGTGAGAGGTCACGGGCCCGGGACCGGCGGTGCTCGTTCCCTCGGTCATGGAAAACGATCATTGTCGCCGGGGGTGTTTCGTGCCTCATCCCCAGTGAATGAGCGGCCGGGCGGAGTACCCCCGGGTAACTTGATGGCTCCGGACGGACTCGAGGGAAGGTGTCACGATGCGGTACGTGGCGGTCGGTGACAGCTTCACCGAGGGCATGGGCGACGAGCTGCCGGACGGCTCGGTGCGCGGCTGGGCCGACCTGGTGGCCGCCGGGCTGGCCGCCGAGCGGACCGAGGAGGTGCGCTACGCCAACCTGGCGATCCGCGGCCGCCTGCTCGAGCCGATCGTGACCGGGCAGCTGGAGGCGGCGTTGTCGCTTTCGCCCGTTCCCTCCCTGATCACCCTCAACGGCGGCGGCAACGACATGATGCGGCCCGGCACCGACATGGCCCGCCTCGTCGGGCTGCTCGAACGGGCCATCCGGCGGTGCGTCGAAGCGGGCGTACGCCTGGTGGTCCTCAGCGGTGCGGACCCGTCGGAGCGGCTGCCGTTCGGTCGCGTCATGCGCCGCCGCGGCGAGCTGCTCACCGCCGCGACCGCCGAGCTGACCGCGCGCTACGACATCGAGCTCGTGGACGTCTTCCACGACGCCGAGATCCGCGGCGCCGGCTACTGGTCGCCGGACCGGCTGCACCTCAACGCCGCCGGTCACCAGCGGGTGGCCAGCCTGGTGCTCACCGCGCTGGGCCACACCCGCGCCGCGCACGTGGTCGACCCGCCGCCGGGCGGAGGCCGCCGGGTGGTCGCGGAGGCCCGCTACTACCGCGAGCACGTCCTGCCGTGGCTGCACCGGCGCGTGCGGGGCCGCTCCTCGGGCGACGACCGGACCGGCAAGTACCTCGACTGGACCCCCGTCGGGACGGCCTGAGCACCGAGCACCGCCGCCCGGGCTCCGGCACGGCGACCCGCCGGACCGGCAGAAGTGACATCGGTAACGACTCGCCTGCGACGCACCAGCGCCCGCCGCCCGAGGATGTTGCGTAGGATTCCGGCCGCATGCCCGCACGCCCGCTGATCCGAGGAGCACGATGCCGTTAACGCCGGCCGACATCCACAACATGGCCTTCAAGAAGCCGCCGATAGGCAAGCGCGGATACGACGAGGAGGAGGTCGACGCGTTCCTGGACGAGCTCGAGCAGGAGTTGACCCGCCTTCTGGAGGAGAACAACGCCCTGCACGGCCAGGTGCAGCGCGGCGGCTCCACCGGCGCCGGCCCGGCCGCGTCGGCGGCGCTCAACGCCGAGTTCTCCGACCTCAGCGCGCAACTCGAGCGCATGCAGGAGGCCCGCGCCCGGGCCGAGCAGAACGCGCGCAGCGTGCAGGCCCGGCTCGAGCAGGCCCGCAACTCCGTCCCGTCCGGCCCGTCGCTGTCCCCCGAGGGCGAGGACCGCAACGCCCGGGTCCTGATGATGGCGCAGCGCACCGCCGACGACCACATGCGCGACGCCCGTCAGGAGTCGGAGGCGCTGCTCGCCGACGCACAGGACAAGTCGCTGCAGATCACCAGCGACGCGCAGCTCAAGGCCGGCACCATCGAGGGTGACGCCCGTCGCAACCACACCGAGGCGATGAACAGCCTGGGCGCCAAGCGGGCGGCGCTGCTGGACGAGATCGAGCGCCTCGGCCAGCTCGCGGAGAGCTACCAGGCGGCCCTGAACAACCACCTGGCCCAGCAGCTTCAGGACCTCGACAGCGTGTCACCGTCATCCTGAGGTCGAGCGGTCGTCGGTGCGCGACGCATCGTCGATCGCACTGATCAGATCCGTGTCGCCGGCCAGGTCCGGCGCGAGCAGGGCGAGCACGTCGCGCGCCGATCCCGCTCGCGCCCGGTACGGGCCGGCGCCGGCGTCGTTCACCGGTGCGCCGATGCCGCGTAGGTGGCCGATCCAGGCCGCCAGGATCCGTACCGCCCCGGCGGGCAGCCGGCCGGCGCTCCGCTCCCCGCGCAGCACCGGCAGGACGCGGACGGGCACCTTCTGCGAGCCGTCCGCGGCGATCTGCGCCAGCGTGTGCCGGATCCGCGGGTTCGTGAAACGCCCCAGCAGCGCCGCCCGGTAGGCCGCCACGCCGGCGGTGGGCAGCGGCACGTACCGCGCCGCCTCGTCCCACCACCGGTCCAGCCAGTCGCGGCACACCGGGTCGGCGACGGCCTCCGCGACGGTGCGGTGGCCGCGCGCGCTCCCCGCGTACGCCAGCAGGCTGTGCCCGCCGTTGAGCAGCAGCAGCTTGCGCGTCTCGTACGGGTGCACGTCGTCGACGAACCGCGCCCCCGCGGCCTCCCACGCGGGCCGGCCGGCCGGGAACGCGCCGCTGAGCACCCACTCGGTGAACGGCTCGGTGACCACCGGCACCGCGTCCCGCCAGCCCGTCCGCTCGGCGACCAGGCGGACGTCCGCCGCGGTGGTGCCGGGGGTGATGCGGTCCACCATGGTGCTCACGAAGCTGACCTGCCCGCGGATCCACCCGGCCAGCGCCGGGTCGACGGCCTCGGCGAGGTCGGTGACGACGCGGGCGGCGACCGAGCCGTTGCCGGGCAGGTTGTCGCACGGGACCACGGCCAGCGGCCCGGCACCGGACGCCCGCCGGGCGGCCAGGCCCGCCACGAGCCGGCCCGGCACGGTGCGCGCCGCGGCGCCGGCGCGGACCGCGGCGAGGTCCGCGCGCACATCCGGGTCGTCGAGGTCCAGGCCGCCGTCGCGGTCCCGCCGGTACGCCGCCTCCGTGACGGTCAGCGTCACCACGGCGACCCCCGGGCGGGCCAGGCGCTCGCACCAGGCCGCCACGTCGGTGCCGGGCAGCGCCTCCGACACCGCCCGCTGTACGGACGTCTCGTCGCGTTCCCGGCCGCGGACGACAAGCGTGTACAGCCCGTCCTGGCGGCTCAGCCGGTCGGCGAGCGCGCGGGACCGTCCGGTGAACGCGGCGATCCCCCACCACGCGGCGTCCGGCGCCGCACCGGTGTACCAGGCCTGGTGTGCGCGGAAGAAGCCGCCCAGTCCGAGGTGGACCATGCGCACCGGCGGCCGGACGCCGCGCCGCGGCGTCACAGCTTGAACACCCGGCGCGGCTGATCCGCGACCAGGCCGGTGACGGTCTCCAGGGCCTCGTCCTCGTCGAGCCGGTGCGCGGCGACCAGCCCGGCGAGGAACCCGGCGTCGAGGCGGCGGGCCATGTCGTGCCGGGCCGGTATCGAGCAGAAGGCGCGGGTGTCGTCGATGAACCCGGACATGCGGGCGAACCCGGCGATCTCGGTGACGGACTCCTGGTAGCGACGGATCAGCGCCGGGCTGTCGAGGAACCACCAGGGTGCGCCGGCGTACACCGACGGGTAGAAGCCGGCCAGCGGGGCGATCTCGCGGGCGAACGCGCCGGGGTCCACGGTGAACAGCACCAGGTGCAGGTTCGGGTGGGTGCCGAAGCGGGCGAGCAGCGGGCGCAGCGCGTCGGTGTACTCCGTGGCGACGGGTATGTCGGCGCCCGCGTCCGCGCCGTACCGGGCGAAGGTGTCCGGATGATGGTTGCGGCGCACCCCCGGGTGCAGCGTCATGACCAGCCCGTCGTCGCAGGACATCCGCGCCATCTCCATGATCATGTGACGCCGGAACGCGGTGGCCTCGGCCTCGGAGGCCTCCCCTGCCAGCGCCCACCGGTAGATCCGTTCCGCCTCCGCCCGCTCGAGCGGCGCCGCGACCGCATCGGCATGGCCGTGATCCGCCGACACCGCGCCGCGCCGGGCGAAGAACCGGCGGCGCCGCTCCAGCGCCGCCACGTATCCGCCGTAGTCGCCGACCTCGGTCCCGGCCGCGGCGCCCAGCCGCCCGACCGCATCGGCCCAGCCCGGCCGGGCCGGCTCGAGATAGCGGTCCGGCCGGAACGTCGGTATGACCCGCGCCCCGATCCCCGGATCGCGGGCGAGCCGGGCGTGCGCCTCGAGATCGTCGGCGGGATCGTCGGTGGTCGCCAGGACCTCGATGCCGAAGCGCCGCAGCAGCGCGCGCGGCCGGTGCCCGGCGCCGGCGAGCTGCTCCGCGATCCGGTCGTAGAGCGCGTCGGCGTTGTCCGCGGCCGGCCGGTCCCGCACGCCGAACATCTCGGCCAGCTCATGGTCCAGCCAGTACCGCACCGGGGTGCCGCGCAGCAGGTGCCAGTTGCGGCACAGCAGCCGCCAGGCCTCGCGGGCCCGCTCCTCGGGCAGCGGCCCCGCGCCGGCGCCGAGCCGGTCGAGCCGCACGCCGCCCGCGTGCAGCAGCCGCGTCACGTAGTGGTCCGGCTGGACGAACAGGCTCACCGGGTCCGCGAACGGCGCGTCGTCCAGCAGGATCCGCGGGTCGACGTGGCCGTGCGGCGAGACGATCGGCAGCTCCCGGACCGCGGCGTACAGGCGGCGGGCGACGTCTCGCACCCCGGGCTCGGCGGGCAGCAGCCGGTCGGGGTGCACGGTCAGGGTGGCCATGGCCGAAGCCTCGTGGCGTCACCCCGACCCGGCAAGCGGTTGCCACCTGTTGCCCGCGCCGCGCAGCAACAACTGGCAATTTCTTTACGTGCGTCGATGCCCGGGCGTAGCCATCTCGTAACTCTTCAATGCCGAGGGAGAACGACGATGGGTCTGAGAAGAACGCGTGCGGTGGTGGCGCTGGCCGGTGCGGCCGCGCTCACGGCCGCCCTCGCCGCCTGCGGCGGCGACGAGGCGGGCGGCGACGGTAAGACGCTCAACGTGCTGATCGGCGCCAACACGCAGTACCCGCAGGATTTCCAGGCCTGGAAGAAGTCGATCAGCGACCGGTTCAAGGCGCAGACCGGCTCGACCGTGCGGTTCGAGACCTTCGCCAGCGCGAACGAGGAGCTGACGAAGATCCAGACATCGGTGGTGTCGGGTACCGGTCCGGACGTGTACGCGGTCGGCACGACCCTGACCCCCACCGCGTACTCGACCGGCGCGTTCGTGAAGCTGGGCGACGAGGAGTGGGCGAAGATCGGCGGCAAGGACAAGTTCGTGCCGGCCACGCTGGGCATCTCCGGACCGGACGACCGGAACCAGATCGGCGTCCCGTGGGTCAGCCGGCCGTTCGTCATGGCGTACAACACCGAACTGCTGAAGGCCGCCGGCATCGCCGCGCCGGCGACCACCTGGGACGAGCTGGCCCGGCAGGCCAAGCGGCTCACCAAGGGCGACCAGTACGGCCTGGCGGTGGCCTACAAGGACAACTTCGACCCGTGGAAGTTCGTCTGGGGCATGTCGATGCAGGCCGGCAACCCGCTGGTGGACGGGAAGACCGCGCGGCTGCAGGACCCGGCCGTCAAGAAGGCGTACCAGACGTACTTCGGCTGGCTGACCACCGACAAGGTGGTCGATCCGGCCGCCGTCGGGTGGTCGAACTCGCAGGCCATCGCGGCGTTCGCCAAGGGCAGGACCGGATACGTCGCGCTGACCTCGGCCACGGGCGCCAAGGCGCTGGACGAGGGCGCGGTCCAGGGCAAGTGGTCCTTCGCGCTGCTGCCGACGGTGCCGCCCGGCGCCACCGCCCGGCCGGCGAACGGGGTGGAGGCCGCAAGCATCCTGTCCGGCGACAACCTGCTGGTCGCCGACTACTCCAAGAACAAGGATCTGGCGTTCCAGCTGGTCAAGCTGATCACCGACCAGGACGCCCAGCTCGACTACTACCGCAAGCTCGGCAATCTGCCCGCCAACGCCGCCGCGCTGCGGACGCTCGGGTCCCAGGAGAAGCTGGGTCCCGTGGCCGAGGCGGCACAGAAGTCGGTGGCCACCCCGTTCACCGGAGCCTGGGCCGACATCCAGCTGGCCCTGACCAACGTGGTGGTGCAGTCGATACCCGACCTGTCCGGCGGATCGCTCAGCGACGCGCAGCTCGACAGCCGGCTGGCCGCGGCGCAGAAGGCCGCCCAGTCGGCGCTGGACCGGGCGAAGTAGCCGGTCATGACCGGCGACCGCGCCGCGACCCGGGAGAGACGCCGCCGCGGCGTGACCGAACGGCAGCGCCCGCTCTGGCTGCTCACCCCGGGCGGGTTGCTCATGACGGTGATCATCGTCATCCCGCTGCTGCTGGCCGTCTACATCTCCCTGATCGACCTCGACCAGTACACGCTGCGCCGGTGGCTGGAGGCGCCGTTCATCGGGTTGCAGAACTACGTCGAGGCGTTCGGGTCCGGCCTGCCGCGCTCGATGTGGATCAGTGTCTCCTTCGCCGTCGTCTCCACGGTCGCGACCGTCCCGTTCGGCGTGGCCGCCGCGGTCGCCACCCAGAACAGATTCCGGGGCCGGGGCCTGGTCCGGGCGGTGTTCCTGATCCCCTACGTGCTCCCGTCCTTCGTCGTCGCCACCGTGTGGCGGACCATGCTGCAGCCCGACGGCATCGTCAACACCCTGCTCGCCGAGGTCGGTGTCACGGGCGGGCTGTGGCTGTCCGGGCCGGCGTCCTACTGGACGCTGATCCTGGTGGAGATCTGGGCGGCGTGGCCGTTCATCTACCTGATGGCGCTGGCCGGCCTGCAGGGTGTCGACGGCGAGGTACACGAGGCGTCCGCCATCGACGGTGCCGACTGGTGGCCCAAGCTGCTGCACGTGATCCTGCCGTACCTGCGGGGCCCGGTCCTGCTCGCGTGCCTGCTGGCCACCCTCAGCCACATCAACAACTTCACGCTGCCGTTCGTCCTGTTCGGTGCGCCCGCTCCGGACAGCGTCAACGTCATGCCGATGATCGTCTACGTCACCAGCTTCCAGAGCCTGCGGTTCGGGCTCAGCGCGGCCATGGCGATCGTGTCGCTGCTGCTCATCGCCATCCCCCTGTTCGCCTACCTGCGTGCGCTGCGGCTGGACGTGCACGAGGACGGAGGCCGGAGATGACCGCGACCACGCGCAGGCGCAGAAGCAAGCGCACGGCCGTCGGCGAGGCGCACCGGCTGCTGCCGGGGCCGCTGCTCATGGCCGTCACCGTCGTGCTGTGCGCGATGGTCCTGGTCCCGACCTCCTACATCCTGCTCGCGTCTCTGAACACCGACATCGGCGTGGCCGAGGGCGAGTTCTGGCCCAGCACGTTCTCCCTGGAGAGCTACCGGCGGATCTGGACCACCGCGAACCTCGCCACCGGCCTCGTCAACAGCCTCATCGTCTGCGCGTTCACCGCGGCCGCGTCGGCGCTGCTCGGCACCGTCACCGCGTACGTGCTGGTGCGCTACACGTTCACCGGGCGGCTGACCATCCTGCGCGGCCTGGTCGGGCTGCAGAGCATCCCGGGCACGCTGATGCTGCTGCCGGTATTCGTGCTGTTCTCCTCCGCGGGCAACTATCTCGGCATCGCGATGGTCGGCAGCCGCTGGGGCCTGTTCATCGCGTACCTGACCTTCGCGTTGCCGTTCTCGACCTGGGTGATGGTCACCTACCTGCGCGGGCTGCCGCGGGAACTGGAGGAGGCGGCCCGCGCGGACGGCGCGTCCACCCTCGTCATCCTGTTCCGGATCATCTTCCCGCTGAGCCTGCCGGCGGTCGTGGTGTCGGGCATCTTCGCGTTCCTGCTGGGCTGGAACGACGTGCTGTTCGCGTCCGTGCTCACCCGGCCGCAGACGCAGACCGCCGCGGTCGCGCTGTCCACGTTCGGCGCGACCCAGGAGGGCGGCGCGCTGCCGGTGTACTCCCAGGTCATGGCGGCCGCGCTGGTCACCGCGGCGCCGGTCGTGGTGCTGTACCTGATCTTCCAGCGTTACCTGGTCGGCGGCCTGACGGCCGGCGGCGTCAAGTAGGGCCGGGCCGCCACGCCCGGCGCACCGGAACGGCCGACGCACGAAAGGACGCCCGCCGATGTGGACCCTCTCCGGATTCATCGACGAGATATCGCCGGACTTCACCGAGCAGTGCCGGACGGCGGCGGAGCTCGGCCTGAGGTACGCCGAGCTGCGCAGCGCCTGGGGTGTCAACATCCTCGACCTCGATCCCGGCCGGCTGGGCGACATGCGGCGGACGCTGGCGGCGCACGACCTCGAGGTCTCAAGCATCGGCTCGCCGATCGGCAAGATCTTCATCGACGAGGACTTCGCGCCGCACCTCGACCGCATGCGGCACGCCGCGGACGTCGCGCACCTCTTCGCGGCGCCGTACGTCCGGATCTTCTCCTTCTTCCTGCGCCCGGGCGCCGACCCGGCCGGGCACCGGGAGGAGGTGATCGACCGGATGCGGGCGCTGGCCCGGGTGGCGGAGGAGGCGGATCTCGTCCTGCTGCACGAGAACGAGAAGCAGATCTACGGCGACGTGCCCGGCCGGTGCCTCGACGTCGTCCGGTCCGTCGACTCGCCGCATCTGCGGCTCGCCTGGGACCCGGCCAACTTCGTCCAGGTGGGTGTCCGGCCGTACACGGACGGGTACGCCGTCCTGCGCCCGCACGTGGCGTACGTGCAGATCAAGGACGCGCGGGCCGCGGACGGCGGCGTCGTGCCCGCGGGTGCGGGCGACGGCGAGGTCGCGCGCACCATCCGGGCGCTGCACCACGACGGGTTCGACGGGTTCTTCTCGCTCGAACCGCACCTGAGCGCCGGGACGGCCACCGGCGGATTCTCCGGCCCCGAACTGTTCCGCACCGCGTGGCGGTCCTTCACCGACATGCTCAAGACCGAGGGGATCGAGTACGCATGAGCGAGCTTGCGAGCGAATCATCAACTCAGTCCAAAACTCATGACATCGCCGGAGCGCCAAGCGGAGGCGGTGGCAAGAGCGGAGTTTGGAAGGCTGTTGTCGTGGGTGCGGGGGTTATCGGGGCGCACCATGGCCGGGTCATCGGCGGGTTGCCGGGGCGGATCGCGCTGGTCGCGGTGGCCGACGTCGAGATGGGGCGCGCCGAGCGGCTCGCCGCCGGGCACGGCGCCCGGGCGTTCCCGTCGCTGACCGAGGCGCTGTGTGGTGTGGACATCGACGTGGTCGTGGTGTGCAGCCCCACCGGGCGCCACGGCGAGATGGCGATCGAGGCCCTCGACGCCGGCAAGCACGTCGTCGTCGAGAAGCCCGCCGAGACGACGGTGGCCCGCATCGACGAGATCATCGAGGCGCGGGAGAAGGCCGGCACGCTGGTGACCGTCGTCTCCCAGCACCGCTTCGACCCGGCGACCGAGGCCACGCTCGCGGCCATCGACCGAGGCGAGCTCGGGCGGATCACCTCCGGCATCGCCTCGATCGACTGGTGGCGCGGGCAGAGCTACTACGACTCCGGGTCCTGGCGCGGCACCTGGGACCTCGACGGCGGCGGCGCGCTGATGAACCAGGGCGTACACACCGTCGACCTGCTGGTCGCGGCGCTCGGCCGGCCGGTGGAGGTGTTCGCGTACACCGGCACGCTGGCGCACGAGCGGATCGAGGTGGAGGACGTGGCGGTGGGCGTGGTGCGGTTCGACAGCGGCGCGCTCGGCGTGCTGCACGCCACGACCGCGGCGTACCCGGGGCTCAGCGCGCGCGTACAGGTGCACGGGGACCGCGGCTCCGCGGTCATCGACAACGACCGGCTGGCCTTCCTGCACGCCACCGCCCCGGGGTCCGATCCGGAGGAGCTGCCGACGGGCACCACGTACACCCGGGCCGTGCCGACCGCGGGCAGCGACCCGGGGCTGCTGTCGGACGCGCACCGGCTGCAGTACCTGAACTTCCTCGGCGCCCTCGACGGCACCGAACGGCTGCGGGTCGATCTGGAGACCAACCGGCGATCGGTCGCCGTCATCACCGGTGCGTACGAGTCCGCCCGCACCGGGCGGCCGGTGACGCTGCGATGAACCGCATCGCCGCCAACCCGATCCCCTACTGGAGCCGGGCCGGCAAGACCCGGGAGGTGTTCGAGGAGGCGTTCCGCGACCTGCGGGACGTCGGCTTCACCGCCGTGAAGGCCGACGTTCCGGACGACATGAGCCCCGCCGCGTACGCCGAATGGATCGCCGGATACGGCCTCGCGCCGTCGATCGGCCTCTTCAGCTCGCCGTTCGACGAGACCGTCGAGCTGGCCCGGGAGGTGGAGCGGGCCCGGCGTTTCGCCGCAACGCAGGTGGCGCTGGGCCTCGACCGTACGATGATCTCCTCGATGGCCCTGCCGGCCCGGATGGCCGAGCCGGCGGTCGGCGCCGGTTTCGACGCGGACCGGCTGGCCCGCGCGATCGACGGCTGCGGAACGGTGTGCCGGGCGCTGCGGGCCGAGGGGCTGCGGCCGCTGCACCACTCACACGTCGGCGGCGTCTTCGAGACCGAGAGCGAGATCGTCCGGCTGCTCGACGACCTGGGCCCCGGCGTCATCGGGTTCGGGCCGGACACCGGGCACCTGCGGTGGGCCGGCATCGACCCGGCGCCGTTCATCCGCCGCTACGCCGACCGGATCGGCGGCATCCATCTCAAGGACTGCTTCGCCGACTTCCTGCCACCGGCGAGCCGTACCGGCATGAGCTACCACGAGGTGCAGGGCACCGGGCGGCTGTGGGCGGAGCCGGGCCTCGGCGTGGTCGACCTCGACGCGGTGCTGGCGGCCGTTCCGGCCGGCTACGACGGCGACTTCATGATCGAGGTGGACGAGCCGAGCGTCGGGTCGAAGCGTGAGTCGCACCGCATCTCGCTGGAGTGGGCCCGGGCCGCCCTGGAACCGACTCCCTAGGGTGAGCTCCGCTGCCGGCGGCACACGGCGGTCGACTGCCGCAGCACCAGGCGGACCGGCAGCACCAGCGGCGCGCCGCTGGTGCGGGCGCCCTGCGCCATCGCGATGCAGTTCCGCACCCCGGTGAAGCCCATCCGGTACAGCGGCGACGCGATGGTGGTCAACGCCGGCTCGACCAGCTCGTCGAAGATGATGTTGTCGAATCCCACGACGCTGACGTGCTCCGGAACGGCGAAGCCCAGCTTGCGCAGGCCCTTCATCACACCGATGGCGAGGGGATCGTTGTAGGCCAGCACCGCCGTCGCGCCGGCCCGGGCCACCCGGCGCGCCGCGCTCAGGCCGGCCAGGACGGTGGGCTCGTTCGGGCCGATGCGCCGCGCCTCCAGCTCGAGCTCGGCCGCCGCCTCGCGCAGGGCCCGCCAGCGGATCCCGTCCGACCAGCTGGTCTCCGGTCCCGCCACGTAGAAGATCCGTTCGTGGCCGAGGGCGCCGAGGTGTTCCGCGGCCCGCCGGATTCCGCGCTGGTTGTCGTTCACCACGCAGCTCGCCTCGGGAATGATCCGGTTGAGCAGCACCAGGGGCTTCTGCTTGACCATCATCCGCAGCGCCGAGTCGGTCATCCGGGAACTGGCGATGACGATGCCGTCGACCTGCTCGAGCTCGCGCTCGATGGTCTGCCGCTCGACCTCCGGTGACTCGTTGGTGTGCGACAGGATGAGCTGATAGCCCGCCTCGCGCGCGGCCTCGTAGCCGCCCTTGATGATGTCGCCGTAGAACGGGTTGGTGACGTCGGCGATGACCAGGGCGATGGATTCCCGCACGGTCCGGTCGCCGCGGCGCCGGCCCTCGGACCGGCCGGAGCGGTAGCCGAGCAACTCCGCCGCCCGGAAGATCCGCTGTGCCGTGTCGGCGTTGACCCGTCCCGGTCGGGCGTAGGCCCGCGACACGGTGGAGGCCGCCACCCCCGCCTCGCGGGCGACGTCGTAGATCGTCGCACGCCGATCCATCTCACGCATGTTACGTGCTGTTTGCGAAAGTTGGGCGTTCGCGTGGTGGCGGCCGGCGCACCGGGCCGCCGCCACGACCGCTCAGGTCAGCACCAGGTCAGCGTCGAGTTGGTCCGGGTGACGTTGCTGATGGTGTTGTTCGTGCCGGTGCACGGGCTCCACCGAATGTTGGTGTTGGTGACCCGCAGGTTCTGGAACCGGATGTCCGACGACGGCGCGAACTCGGTGCGCGAGGAGATGCGCACCTCGCCGCCGCCGCTGATGGTTCCGGAGCCGCCGGCGATGACGACGTTGTGGCAGTTCTCCACCAGCACCGAGTTGTTGCCGGTGTTGGCGATGTCCACGTTGTCGATGGTCGCCCCGCCGCTCTCCGAGACGCAGAAGACGCCGCGGCCGCCGCCGCGCGCCTTGACGGTGCCCACCCGGATGTTCGTCGGATAGCCACTGCCGACGCGGCCGTTGCGGTTGGCCATGCGGAACGCCGCGTAGCCGGTGCCGGTGCCCGCGTTCTCCGCGTCGACCGTGCCGACGGTCGCGTTGATCGTCTGGTTGAGCAGCAGGCCGGACTCGCCGACGTTGCGGGCCGTGACGGTGCCGATGGCGATGCCGTCGACGCCGTAGGTCTCCACGGCGTGCGAACGGGCCCCGGACACGTAGGCGTTGTCGAGGCGGATGTTCCTCGACATCACGCTCGTGTCGCCGTAGTTGTCGATGCGGACGCCGAGGCCGCCGGAGAGCCGCATGTCGATCTGGCCGAGGATCACGTTGGACACGCTGCGCAGGAAGATGCCGTAGAGCGGCGCCCCGGTGACGTTGAGGTGGGCGACCTCGACGTCGCGGGTGCCGCGGGAGTAGACGGGCGCCTGGTCTCCCGAGCCCGAGCCGGTGACGTTGATGGTGCCGCAGACGTCCAGCAGCGTGTAGCTGGGCAGCGAGATCCGGGAGTTGGCGCTGATCGAGCCGGAGCCGCGGACCAGCACGTTCTGCTTCGAGGTGCGGGCCGGGAGGCTGCTGATGGCGGCCTGGACGGCCGCGCGCATGTCGGTGCCGGTGTATACCGTCGTGCCGCCGCGGCGGGCGGTCCAGGTGCTGCCGCTGAGCGTCGCGTCGGCCTGGTAGGACAGCGCGCCGCAGGCGGCGGCGGAGGCCTGCGTGCCGCCGGCGGCGACGCCCGCGGCGGCCACCGCCATCGTGGCGGCGGCCAGCAGCGCGGTACGCCCGCGCCGGCGCGGATCTCTGTGCACGGTGGAGTTCATCGGTGCTCCGTATGGGTCGTGGACGGACGTGAAGGTGGCGTCCTTCGCGTGCGTTGCCGCCGGGCTGCCGGTTGGCGTGTCCACGCTCGGCACGGGCGCAACGTAACGATGCCCGTCTATGTAATTCACGATGTTAACGGTCACTATCCGCGTGTCAACAGTTTCCGGCTTGTCACGCCGATCGGGCATCCCGGGTCAGGCGTCGACGATTCCGGCGCGTACGGCATGCAGCGCGGCCTGCGTGCGGTCCTGCACGCCGAGCTTGGCGAGGATCGCGCTGACGTGGGTCTTGACGGTCTTCTCCGACAGCCCGAGCTCCCGGGCGATCTCCCGGTTCGCGCGGCCCCGCGCGATGGCGGCCAGCACCTCGTGCTCCCGCCCGGTCAGGTGCGCGCCGGCCCGCCGGGTCTCGCCCTCGGCGAGCAGCCGCGCGACGTCGGGGTGCAACAGGACGTGGCCCGCGTGCACGGCCCGGATCGCCGCCGCGAGCGCGGGCGGGTCGATGTCCTTGTACACGCAGCCGGCGGCGCCCGCCCGCAGCGCCGGCAGCACGGCGGCCGGCTCGGTGAAGCTGGTGATGATCAGGACCCGCGCGGCGCTGCCCGACGAGCGCAGGCCGTGCAGCGCCACCACGCCGTCGGCGCCGGGCATCCGCAGGTCGAGAAGGACCACGTCGGGGCGCACCCGCTCCGCCTCGGCCACCGCGCCGGCGCCGTCGGCCGCCTCGCCGACCACGGACAGGCCGTCCTGCAGGTCGAGGAACGTGCGCAGGCCCTGCCGGACGACCGGATGGTCGTCGACCACCAGCACCCGGATCGGCTCAGCCATCGGCGGGCACCACCAGGCGCACCGTCGTGCCCGCGCCCGGCCGGGAGAGCACCTCGAGCCGGCCACCGGCGGCGCGGGCCCGTTCCCGCATCGACGCCAGGCCGAACTGGCGGGTCGGCGTCAGCGGGTCGAATCCCCGGCCGTCGTCGGTCACCTCCAGCACGACCGATCCGTCACCCGTGCGCACGGACACCGTGACCCGGCCCGGCCCGGCGTGGCGCAGCGCGTTGTGCATGGCCTCCTGCGCGATCCGGTACGCCGCCTCCTCACGTACGGCCGGCAGGCGCGGCACCGGGCCGCCGGCGAACCGCACCGCGGGCGGGTGCACCCGGTCGAGCAGGTCCGTCTGCTTGCGCAGCGCCGTGTCCAGCCCGTCCCCGGCCAGGTCCACCGGGCGCAGGCCGACCACGATCGCCCGCAGCTCCTCGGTGGCCTCCGCGGCCAGGCGGCGCACCGTGTCCAGCTCGGCCGCCGCCCGCGCCGCGTCCCGGGTGACCAGCACCGCCGCGGCGTCGGCGGTCAGGCGGAGGCTGAACAACTTCTGGGTCACCGCGTCGTGCAGCTCGCGGGCGATCCGGTTACGCTCGGCCACGATGGACAGCTCGCGGCTGCATTCGTACAGGCGGGCGTTGACCAGGGCGATCGCGGCGTGCGCCGCGAGCAGCCGCAGCAGTTCCTCGTCGGCCGCCGTGAAACCGCCCGGCGTCCGCTTGTTGGCGAGGAACAGGGTGCCGAGGATCTCGTCGCCGTGCAGGATGGGCATGCCGAGGAAGTCGGTGAGCACCGGATGGGCGGCGGGCCACCAGCCGAAGCGCGGATGGGACCGCACGTCGGCCAGCCGGACCGGGTTGCGGTCGTGCAGCATCGCGCCGAGCAGGCCGTGCTGGCGGGGCAGCGGGCCGATCGCGCGTGACCGCTCGTCGCTGATGCCGTCGGTGATGAACTCGGCGAACGTCTCGTCGGGACCGGGGACGCCCAGCGCCGCGTACCGGGCGCTGAGAAGCCGCCGGGCGGACGCGACGATCGTCTGCAGTACATCGTGCACCGACAGCCGGGCGGTGACGGCCAGCACCGCCTCACTCACCTCGCGCAGCTCGGCGCGGCCGCAGCCGGTCACCCCTGCACCGTACCCACCCGGCGCCGTGCCCCGGATCGGGCGCGGGACCTAGGTCCAAGGGCGGGTACCCGGGCGGACCTCGGCCCGATGGCGACGGGCCCGCGCGGACCTAGCGTCGACGGCGTGGAAGGGAGATCAGCGATGCCTGTCGCGATCATCACCGGCGCGTCCCGCGGGCTCGGGCTCGCGCTCACCGCCGGGCTGGCCGAAGCCGGCTGGCAGCTCGTCGTCGACGCCCGGGGCGCCGGCGAACTGGCCGCCGCGGTGGCGGAGCTCGGCGTGGGCCGGGTCGTCGCCGTACCCGGCGACGTCACCGACGCCGCGCACCGGCACGCCCTGGTCGCCGCGGCCGACCGGCTCGGCGGGCTCGACCTGCTGGTCAACAACGCCGGCATCCTGGGGCCCAGCCCGCAACCGCCGCTGGCGGCCTACCCGCTCGGCGCGCTGCGCGAGGTGTACGAGGTGAACGTGGTCGCGCCGCTCGCCCTGATCCAGCTCGCGCTGCCGCTGCTCCGGGCCCGCCGCGGCGCGGTCGTCAACATCACCTCGGACGCGGCCGTCGAGCCCTACCCGGGCTGGGGCGGGTACGGCTCGGCGAAGGCGGCGATCGAGCAGGCCAGCCGGGTCCTCGCCGCGGAGGAGCCGGCGCTGCGGGTGTGGTGGGTGGATCCCGGCGACCTGCGCACCCGGATGCACCAGGAGGCCTTCCCCGGAGCGGACATCAGCGACCGGCCGCTGCCCGCGACGGTGGTGCCCGCGTTCCGGCGGCTGCTCGGCGACGCGCCGCCGTCGGGGCGCGTCCGGCTCACCGACCTGCTCACCGGGGCGGGCCGGTGACGGCGCTGCTCGACTTCGCGCTGCCGCCCGCCCTCGAGGCGCACGAGCCGCCGGAGGCGCGGGGACGGGCCCGCGACGGGGTACGCCTGCTGGTGGGCGAGCGGGCCGGCGGGACCGTGCGGCATCACCGGTTCGCCGAGCTGCCGGCGCTGCTGCGCGCCGGCGACGTGCTGGTCGTCAACACCTCGGCCACCCTGCCGGCGGCGGTGCCGGTCGCCTGCGGCCCACTGACCGTCCACTTCTCGACCGAGAGCGACGACGGATCGTGGCTGGTCGAGCTGCGCCGGCGAAGCGGCAAGGCCACCGCGCCCTATGCGGACGGTGCCGAGGGGCGGCGGTATCCGCTGCCCGGCGGCGGCGCGGTGACGCTGCGCGAGCGGTACTCGGCCGGCCGGCTGTGGCGCGCCGACGTCGACACCGCCGGCGCGGCGTCCGTTCCCGATCTCCTGTACGCGCACGGCAGGCCGATCCGGTATGGCTACGTGCGGCGTTCCTGGCCGCTCGCCTACTACCAGACCGTGTTCGGCGTGCACCCCGGCAGCGCCGAGATGCCGAGCGCCGGGAGGCCGTTCACGCACGCCATGGTGACCCGGCTCGTCGTCGCGGGCGTCAGCGTCGTACCCGTGCTGCTGCACACCGGGGTGGCCTCGCCGGAGACGCACGAGCGGCCGTACCCGGAGCGTTTCGCGGTGCCGCCGGGCACCGCGCGGGTCGTCGAGCGGGCCAGGGCCGACGGTGGCCGGGTGATCGCGGTCGGCACGACCGCGGTGCGCGCGCTGGAGAGCGCCGGGGCCGGCCAGGCTCACGGCTGGACCGATCTGGTGGTCACCCCGGAGCGGGGCCTGCGGGTGGTCGACGGGCTGCTGACCGGCTTCCACGAGCCGCGGGCCTCGCATCTCGACATGCTCGCGGCGGTTGCGGGGACGCCGTTGCTGGAGCGCTGCTACGCGGCGGCGCTCGACGCGGGATACCTGTGGCACGAGTTCGGCGACGTGAACCTCCTGTTGCCGTGACCGCCGCGCCAAATAACTCTGACGGATCGGGAGCCGGCCGACCGGTGCTCGGAATGCTGGAATTGACTCGTCTTCGCACCCCGGCCGCGGCGGCGCACCGACCGGGGCGCCGCCCAACGGGCACCTAATGCAATGCCTTCGTGACTGATGTGCGATATCGCGGGATCTGACTCGGGGGTTTCCTCGCGCATTCCACCGCGCCTGTCGGGACGTTCAACAGAGCGGCTATGGTAGTACGAATGCAGGCATTCACCTGATGCCTCACTGCGCAGCCTTTCGGGAGCGACCACACCATGGCAAAGACGATCGTCACCCTGCTGACCGATGACATCGACGGCAGCGAAGCGGACCGCACCATCGAATTCGGCCTCGATGGCGTGAGCTACACCATCGACCTTTCTGAGAAGAACACGGGGAAGCTGCGTAAGGCGCTGGACCCGTACCTCGCGGTCGCTTCCCGGGTCGGCCGCAGCGGCGCCGGCGGCCGCATCGCCTCCCGGGGCACGGCTGCCGCGCCCGCCCGGACGAACCGCGAGCAGAACCAGGCGATCCGGGAATGGGCCGCCAAGAACGGCTACGAGGTGTCCGAGCGGGGTCGCATCCCGAGCTCGATCGTCGAAGCCTTCCACAGCAAGCGCTGACGGGTTAACGGCTGCCGGTGCCGTTGCGAATTCCGCGGGGCTGAATCGCAACGGCATTCCCTGGGCTGCCTGCGTCTTTACCGACGTCGGCCCGAACGCCGGATCAAGGTCCGCGGGAGACCGCGGCAAGGTCCCGGCCGGTCGGCCGGGGCGCGGGAATGCCGGCGACATTAGCCCTGCCGCCAGAGGCGGCGATCGGGCCCGAACGGCCGAATTCCCCGCCCGCGCCGCGTCCGGTCGCCGGAGTTTGTGTGCGGTCGTCCGTCCCCGCACCCCCGATGAGGCCCTGAACCGGTTCACGATCGCCAGGAGTCATCGCCCCGAGCCGGTCCGAATCGGACCGGCCGTTCGCATTTCCGGACCGGCCGCCCCGGCGGCTATGTGGACGTGGGATCGCGCCTGGGCACGACCATGACCGGCCGGTGTGCGAGGTGAAGCGTTCCCATCGTGACGCTGCCGATCAGCATCTCCCGGACCATCGAACGACCCTGGGTACCGACGACCAGCAGCGCGGCGCCGCGTTTCCGGGCCGTGCCGGCCAGCGCCTCGGCGACGGCGTGCGCCGAGCGCCCGTGCCGGTGGCCGGCCCGCACCGTGACGACCTCGCGGCCGCCGTCCTCCGCGACGCCGGGGTGCGGCTCCCCGCCGGCCTGCTCCACGTGCACGAGCAGCACCTCCCTTGCCGGGAACAGGCGCACGGCGGTGCCGTACGCGGCCTCGGCGCCCAGGGACCCGTCCCAGCCGACCAGCACCGGGCCGGCGGGAAGCGCCTCCTGCTCGGCGATCAGCATCGGGTGCGGTGCGACCAGCACGGGCCGAGGCGTGTAGTGCGCGGCCACGTCGGAGACGCTGCCCAGGGCCGCGCTGGTGCCGCCCAGCCCGCGGGAGCCGAGCAGCACCAGGTCCGGATCGTACTTCTCGGCGAGCTGCGCGAACTCCAGGCCCTCGCCGCCGTAGATGCGCCGGACCAGCGGCTCCGCGTCCCACCCGGCGGCCTTGGCGAGCGTGACGCCGACACCGGCGATGCGGGCGGCCTCCCGTTCGCCCTCACGCTCGATGGCGTCGACGAAGTCGTCGACATGCCCGGTGCCGGCCCACAGCCGCCGGCGCAGGGTCTCGCTGGCGAACGGCGGGCTCCACATGTGTGTCATCCAGACGCGGGCCTGCGGGAACAGCGCCGCGCCGACGTCGATCACGGCGCTCGCCTCCGGAGATCCGTCATAGCCGACGATCGCGCACACGGCATGCGGTCGAGCGTTCACGAGGCCTCCTCGAGTTGGGCAAGCCGACCGGTGAGGGTCCGTGCCCTTGCTTTCGGCCCAGTCACGCCGATAGCGGACAGAGCCAGGGGCCCGGACTCGGTAGATCTCCTTCTGGGCGCCGAATGTCCGGAAAACAGGAGAGTTGAAATGACGGCGCTTCCCTCGTCGGGCCGCGCCATCAAAACGTGTGATGTTATAACAAAAGGGTGCTAATGCTATCGCACGGTTACCGGTCCGCGCCAGCGAGTAACCTCAGCGGGAGGTCTCCGGGCTGGGCCCGCGGCGCCGGGCATGGCACCGGGACCCGAACCGGCCATTGAGGACGCCGGCGCCACCGTCCGCCCGGCCGCTCAGGCGGAGACCGGCGTGACGGTTCCGGCCGCACCGTCCACCGTGACGAGCTGCCCGGTAGTGATCTTCTCGGTGGCGCCGGGTACGCAGATCACCGCCGGGATGCCGTACTCCCGGGCGACCGTCGGCCCGTGTGCCATGACCGCGCCCGTCTCCGTCACCAGCGCGCCGGCGGTGAGGAACAGCGGGGTCCAGCCGGGATCCGTGGTCGCCGCGACCAGGATGTCGCCCGGTTCGATCCGGGCGGTGGCCGGGTCGTGCACGACCCGGGCGGGTCCGGTCACGCGGCCCGACGACGCGCCGACGCCGCGCAGCGCGCCGTCCGGTTCGGACGTCGCCGGCAGCACGGTCTCGACGTCGGTGCCGTCGGACAGCAGCGCCACCGGCACCGCACGGCGACGCAGCTCCCGCCGGTGCACCGCCCTTCGCCCGGCGACGATCTCCCGCAGGTCGGCGCCGGCGTCCACGGCGGAGTCCGCCTCGTCGAGCGTCACGAACATGATGTCGTCGGCCCGCTCCAAGCGCCCGGCGGCGGCCAACTCGGCGCCGACGAGCAGGAGCTGCCGTCGCATCTCGCGCAGCGGATACAGGCCCGCGAACTTGCCCGCCTCCCGCAGGCCCGCCAGCGAGCGGGCCCGGTGTAGCAGGAATCCGGCGATCCGGCCGCGCACCGGCCGGCGACGCCGGGCCCGCACGACGAGGTCGCCGAGGGCGGCCTCGGCGGCCTCGGCCGCCCGTTCGAAGCGCCGGTCCGGTGCCTGCTCGGGGTCCGTGACCCGGAGACAGTTCGCGATCATGGCGAAGACCGGCGCCGGGTCCTCGTCCCAGCGCGGCACGCCGAGGTCGACCTCGGCGATGCCGCGATGGCCGTACGCCTCGAGGAACCCGGCCAGGCCGAGATCCGGGAGCGTACCGGCCCGGTACCGGGCGGCGAGCTCGTCCGGCGGCGTGCCGAGCAGCAGCTCGCGGTACTCACCGGCGCGCCCCGCGAGCCGCCACAGCGCGAGGTCCATCTCGATGGTGACGTTGTGCGGCATCCCGCCCAGGACGGTGTGGATCTCGTCCGGGGTGGCGACGCCCCGGAGCAGCTGCCCCGGCAGCGCGGCGGAGATCATGCCGGCCACGATCGGCCAGGTGAGGTCGTCGGCGCCGTCCGCCGCGCCCCGCGCCCGGACGAACCGCAGCCGGTCGGCGGCACCGCACAGATCGCCGGGGGCGGCCGACGCGAGCCGCAGCCGCTCGATCGCCCCGAACACGCGGGTCCGCGCCGCGTCCGGCCGGGCCAGGCTGCCGACGATCCCGCGGACCGCGCGTACGGCCGTCCGCAGCGACGGCGCGGCCGCACCCTGCCCGCGGGGCGTGCCGTCCCGGTGCGGCGCGAATCGCGGATCGGCCAGGACGTGCTCCATCGCCGCCTGCGCCCGGGGACCGAAGTCGACCGCCATGAGCTTGACCAGCCGCTTGTGCCCGGCCGGGTGGCGCGCCAGGTCGGTGAGGTCGCCGTAGAGGCGCCCGCCGATGTCGACGATCTCGGCCCGGACGCCGAGCGCCGCGAGCATCCCCGCCACCTGGACCTTCAGGGTGGACATGCCCATCGGGGTGACCGGCTGCAGCATGCCCTGCACGTGGCCGAACTCGAAGTAGACGCGGGGCTGCGGCCTGTCGCTCTCCGGCGGCAGCGGGAACAGGGTGGTGATCGGCCGCGACTGCAGCAGCCAGAGCGTGCCGTCCCGGTCGATCGCCCACTCGACGTCCTGCGGGGCGCCGGCGCGATCCTGCAGCCGCTCCCCCAGCGCCCTCAGCTCCGCCAGCCGCCCCGGCGGCACGCACCCGCCGGCGGCCGGCGCCCCCGCGCCGAGGACATAGTGATCCACATCGGCGGCGCCCTCCACCACGGCGGTGCCGGGCCCCGGCGCGGCGTCGACCATCATCTCGGCGCGGCTGCCGGTGAGCGGGTTCGCGGTGAACAGCACGCCCGCCGTCTCGGCGTCGACCATCCGCTGCACGATGACCGACATCAGCACCGATTCATGATCGATGTCGTGTGCGTCGCGGTAGGCGACCGCACGGGCGCTGTGCAGCGATTCCCAGCACCTGGAGATCGCGGCGAGCAGGTCGGCGGCGCCGGTCACCCCGAGGACGGTGTCGTGCTGCCCGGCGAAGCTCGCGTCCGGCAGGTCCTCGGCGGTCGCGCTGGAGCGCACCGCCACCGGACCCGCGCCGAGCCGCGCGTACGCGGCGAGGATCTCAGCCTCGGGAAGGACGCCGAGGCGGTACGCCTCGGTGGTGACGCAGAAGCCCGGCGGCACCCGTTCGCCCTGCCGGATCAGCTCGCCCAGGCCGGCCGCCTTGCCACCGGCCAGGGCCGCCATGCCGGCGGTTTCCTCGGACAGCTCGATCAGATGCATCGGGACCCCAGTCTTTACAATACGACTGCAACGCATCCCACCGTAGCCGATCCCGCGCCCGTTCTCCCACGTCGGGACTCATCGGCGACGAGGCTCACCGCCCGGCGAGCGCCCGCTCCGCGTCAGGACGGGGCGAGGACGCAGAACTCGTGGCCCTCCGGGTCGGCCAGGCACGTCCACGGGACGTCGCCCTGGCCGACGTCGAGGTCGGTGGCGCCGAGGTCCCGCAGCCGGGCCACCTCCGCCGCCCTGTCGTCACCGGGGTACGGCAGCAGGTCGAGATGGATGCGGTCCGGCACGGTCTTCACGCCGGGCGTGCGGAGGAACTCGAGATACGGGCCGACGCCCTTGGCGGAGCGAAACCTCGCGTGATCGTCGTTCACGTCATGCAGGGTCCAGTCCATCGCGGCGCCCCAGAATCCGGCCATGACCCGCGGGTCGACGCAGTCGACCACCACCGTGGCGATCGGCCCGGTGTCCCGGTAGACCTCCCGCGGCTCCAGCACGCAGAACTCGTTGCCCTCCGGGTCGGCGAGGACCGTCCACGGCACCTCGCCCTGGCCCACGTGCGCCGGCGTCGCACCGAGAGCCTGCAGGCGCGCGACCAGCTCCGCCTGATGCGCCGCGGAGGTGGTGGCGAGATCGAGGTGCACGCTGTTCTTCGTCGTCGTCTTCGGCTCCGCGACGGGAACGACGTCGATGCCGACGGCGACCGGGTCCGGCCAGACGAGGTCCGCGCCGGGCCCGACGTAGGTCGTCGCACGGCCGTGAACACCCCAGCCGAGCGCCTCCGCCCAGAACCGGCCGACCGCCGCGTGATCGACGGCCTTGATGTTCACGTGAACGGGTCGCAGTGCCATGCCGGCGATCCTATGCGCCCGCTCCCGACGGCAAGGGCGGGTTCGCCGCGGAGCCGGGGTCGTCAGCCACCCTCGCCGTCACGCGACGGAAGGCACCCCGACCGCCGGCATCGCGGCCACCAGCCGGGCACCGCGCGGCGGTAGGCCTCGTACTCGGCTCCGTAGGTGCGCGCCAGATGCGGCTCCTCGTAGCCCTTCACGAAGCCGACCATCGCGGCGGCCGCCACCAGGGCGTAGAGCACCAGCCCGGCGCGGCCGAGCACCATCGCCTGGCCGACTACGACCAGCAGCACCGCGACATACATGGGGTTGCGGACGAAGCGGTACGCGCCGCCGACGACCAGGCGGTCGGTCTGCGCCACCGGCGCCGGGGTGCCCGCGCCCTCCACGACGAACCGCACGAACGCCGGCACGAGCACCAGGAGCCCGGCGAAGATCAGCAGCGCGCCGAATCCGCGCACGGCCCAGGGCAGCTCGGCCCCGGTATGCCAGCCGGTCAGGGCCCAGGGCAGCAGGCCCGCGACCGTGCCCGGCGCGAGCGCGAAGAACAGCGCGCTGCCTCCCGCGGCGGCCCCCCGTTTCACGCCGCCACCCCGGAATCCGGCCGCTGCCCCATCGCCACCCCGCTCCATACGGTACCGTATGGTTTGACCATACGGTAGCGTACGGAAGGTGTCGAGACTCAGCCGGGAACAGTGGGCCTCCGCCGCCCTGGACGCGCTGAGCGGCGGAGGGCTCGCCGCGGTGGCGGTGGAGCCCCTCGCCGTCCGGCTCGGCACCACGAAGGGCAGCTTCTACTGGCATTTCGGCAGCCGGGAGGAGCTGGTCGAGGCCGCACTGCAGCTGTGGCGGCAGGCCGGCACCACGTCGATCATCGAGCGCCTCGAGGCCGGCGGCGCGAGCGCCACCCAGCGGCTGAGGCAGCTCTTCACCCAGGTGTTCGCCCCGCAGGCCCGTACCGATGCCGACCTGGCACTGCTCGCGGACGCCGGCAACCCCCTGGTGGCGTCGGCCCTGGCCGAGGTGACCGAACAGCGGCTGGGCTACATCGCCGCGCTCTTCCGGGAACTGGGCTTCCCACCAGCGCGGGCCCGGCGCCGGGCGCTGCTCGCCTACAGCGCCTATCTGGGCCAGCTCCAGCTGTTGCGCACCGCTCCCGGCCTGCTGCCGAAGCCCGGGCCGGCCCGCACCGCCTACGCCGACGACATCCTCGCCACGCTCCTCGCCGGCCGACCCGAACCCACCGAATGAGATCGACGGCAGATCTCGGACGGCAACGCCCGCAGTCAGTCGCCCAGGGGGCCGTCGAGGGTGAGCGCGATGGCGTCACGCGCCAGGTATGCGATCTCCTCACGGGATGCGGCCTGGCTGTGAATGTCGAGCTCCGGCACGGAGATGGCCCACAAGTCCCCGGCCCGCTGGTACCGGACGGTGTACTCCTCCTCGGGCCGCTGCCGCGTCTCCGATCCTTCGCAAGGGTCGGTTCTCCCGCATCCCGGCAACGCCTCGGGGCGGCGGGCGGCGCTGACCTGCAGCGACCGGAAACACCCCCGCCGACCTGCCGTTTCATACATTTGATCGAACGGGGCCACCTGTCTAAGGTCTCCCGTCGTGGATCAACAGCCTTCGTCGCGTGAGCTCGCCTCCGCGCACATCCTCGGCCAGTACCAGCAGGCAGGTGTCTGGTTCGACGGCATCTACCAGATGCTGCTGACCCAGCTGCGGGAGAACCGGCAGGCGGAACCGCAACCTAAGGAGTACGCACAGCTGCTCGCCCACATCGGCGGGCTCGGGTTCGCCGACTACCGGGACCCGGCCGGGTGCCGGCCGAACTTCGTCATCGACGGCAGCGTCCTGCTGTCGTTCGCCCGGCTGGACAGCCAGACCGTCGGTGCGGCGCTGATCGACGCGGTCGCAGACAGCGCCTGCCAGGTCATCGTGTCACCGCTGGCATACGTGCACATCGCCGACCAACTGGCCGGCGTCCGCGGCGCCGACCAGCGGCTCCACCGGATACTGCGACACCGGCCGGCGGACGAGAACCCGGCGTCGGCGGCGGTGGTCGACGTGCCACCGTTGACGTTCCGGCAGGCCGACGTCATCACGCAGCTGAACACCGGAGAACGCCTCGACGCAATGCACACGGCGCTGCTGGCGTTGCACCATCGCTGTGTGATCGGGACGCTCGAACCGGAGGTGTACCACCGGATCGGCTACGGACGGGTGCTGAACCTCGCCGGGTGAACGTCGATGCGCCACGCCGCCCGGGGCCTCGCCGCGTTGCGGGTGTCGCGGCTGACCGCGGGGTTCAGCCGCCGCGGATGAGTCGGAAGGAGCGGTGGAGGTGCACGGCCCACACCATGATCAGCTCGCGGGCGACGTGTAGCCGGCGCTGCGGCCGGTCGTCGACGCTCCAGCTGCTGATCACCACCATGCCGGAAGTCTGTGCGGCGCGTGGGGCGGGGACGGTAGCGGTTGCGCAGCAGCACGGGTGCAGCGCCGTAGACGGGAGCCCTCGGACGCCCACGCCTCGCCCGGACCCGCCCGGCGGTAGCGGGCTTCGCGACGGGCGCGAAGCCGCCCGGCTGACCACCGGGGTGGACGCGACCAGGGCGGGCCGAGACAGGGGCGCGGGCACCGGCCGGGGGTCAGGCCGGCCGCGTCGTCACCGGGATCGTGGTGAAGGCGCGCAGGACGAAAGTCGGGCGGCGGACCGGGTCGGCCGCCAGGGCCAGGTCGGGCGCGTGGTCGAGCAGGGCGGCGAGGGCGGCCTGCAGCTCGATGCGGGCCAGCGGCGCGCCGAGGCAGAAGTGCAGGCCGGCGCCGAAGCCCAGGTGCGGGTTGGGGTCGCGCCCGACGTCGAAGGTGTCCGGGTCGGCGAAGGCGGCCGGGTCCCGGTTGGCGGCGCCGAGCAGCGCGGCGACCTCCGCACCGGCCGGGACGGTCGCGCCGGGCAGCGGCACGTCGGCGGCGGCGGTGCGGACGAAGAGGTGCAGCGGCGCGTCGTAGCGGATCATCTCCTCCGCCGCGGTGGGGATCAGCGTGCGGTCGGCGCGGAGCCGGGCCAGCTGGGCGGGGTGCCGGAGCAGGGCGACCACGCCGCCGCCGAGCGCGTTGACCGAGGCCTCGTGGCCGGCGTTGAGCAGCAGGATCGCCGACGCGACCAGTTCGTCGCCGGAGAGCCGGTCGGTGCCGTCCCGGACCGCGACCAGGTGGGAGACCAGGTCGTCGCGCGGCTCGGCGCGGCGGCGGGCGGCCAGGTCGCCCAGGTACGCGGCGAACTCGCGGCAGGCGGTCAGCGCGGCGGCCTCCGCCTCCGCGGTGGGCGACACCTCGTACATCCGCACGAGCGCCGCCGACCAGGGGCGCAGCCGGTGCCGGTCGGGGGCGGGCACGCCGAGCAGCTCCGCGATGACCGTGACGGCGAGCGGCTCCGCGTAGTCGGCGATGAGGTCGAACTGCGGACCGGCGGCGGCCAGCAGCGCGGCGGCCTCGGCGGCGACGGCCGGGCGCAGCCGCTCGACGTGGCCGCGGGCGAAGGCCTTGGCGACCAGCGAGCGCAGCCGGGTGTGCGCGGGCGGCTCGTTCTCCATCATCTGGTTGCGGTGCAGCAGGTTGAACGGCCCGTAGATCTCGGCTGGTTCCCGGTCGCGCCAGAACCGGCCGAGCCGCCGGTCGCGCAGCACGGCGTTCGCCGCGGCGTGGCTGGCGGCCAGCCACCTGCCGGTCGGGGCGTGCCAGCTCACCGGCGCCTGCTCCCGCAGCCGGCCCAGCGCGGGGTACGGATCGCGCAGGAAGTCGGGGTCCGAGAAGTCGAGCTCCACCCCCGCACGGTAGCGACCCGTACCGCTACCCCGCCCGGGAGCGCCCGATCGGGAGCCGGTAGAAGGCGGTCGCGGTGCCGCCCAGGATGGCGTCGCGTCCGGCGGGCGCGAGGCCGGCGACGACTGTGGAGAGTGCGTCCCAGACGCGGTCGTAGCCACCGGCGAGCACCGAGACGGGCCAGTCGCCGCCGTACATCAGCCGGGCGGCGCCGAACAGCTCGACGGCGTCGTCGACGAACGGCCGGATCGTGTCGGCCGTCCACGAGTCCAGCCGGCCGGTGGCCGGGTAGAGGCCGGAGAGCTTGGCGTGGGTCAGCGGATTCTCCGCGGCGGCGGCCAGCAGGGCGCGCCACCCGGGCGCGCTGCGCCGGGGTGCCGCCGATCCCAGACGTGCTGGTGCGTGTCGACGACGGTCATCGGCCGGACAGCAGCCCGGCCTCGGCGAGCTCGGCCCACAGCCCGTCCGGGATCGCCGCGGCGTGACGCTCGGCGCCGCCGTCGACCTGTTGCGGGGTACGGGCGCCGAAAAGGACGCAGACCACGGCGGGATGGCGTAGCGGGAACCGCACCGCGGCGTCCGGCAGCGTCACCCCGTGCCGCTCGCACACGCGCGCGATCGCCCTGGCCTTCTCGATCAGCGGGGCCGGCGCCGGGCCGTAGTCGTAGTGCGCGCCGTCGGGCACCTCGCGGGCGCTGAGCAGACCGGAGTTGTACACGCCCGCGGCGACGACCCCGACGCCGCGCTCGCGGGCCAGGGGCAGCAGCTCCCGCGCGGCCGGCTGCTCCAGCAGGGTGTAGCGCCCGGCCACCATGACGACGTCCACGTCGCAGCGGCGGACGAACTCTGTGAGCATGGCGGCCTGGTTCATGCCGGCGCCGACCGCGCCGACCACACCCTGGTCGCGTAGCTCGATCAGGGTACGCATCCCGGCGCCGGCCGCCTGCTCCCAGTGCTCGTCGGGGTCGTGCAGGTAGACGATGTCGACCCGGTCGAGGCCGAGGCGATCGAGGCTGCCGGCGAGCGAGCGCAGCACGCCGTCGCGGCTGAAGTCCCAGCGCCGTACCGGATCCGCCGCGACGGCGAAGCCCTGGTCGTCCCGCAGATGTGCGGTGCCGGGGCTGGGCACGAGCAGGCGGCCGACCTTGGTGGAGACGACGAACTCGGCGCGGGGCCGCCCGGCGAGCGCCGCGCCGAGGCGCCGCTCGGACAGCCCGACGCCGTAGTGCGGCGCGGTGTCGAAGTAGCGGATGCCGGCCCGCCACGCGGCGTCGACGGCCGCGACCGACGCCTCGTCGGTGGTCTCGCGGTAGAGGTTGCCGAGCTGGGCGGCGCCCATGCCCAGCTCGGTGAGGGCGGGCCCGCGGCGCAGCGGACTACTCCTCATCGGACCTCCTCTGCACCGACCCGCGGCTATCGATGCCAGACGATATCCGAAGGGACGAGCCTGCCGTCCACGGCCCGGGGCCAGGCCTGGCGACGATCGCGCGGGATCCCGAGGCGGCCGAGCGGGTCATGCGCGCCCACCTGACGAGCGTGATCGACGCGCTCTCCACCGCACGGATCGCGCCGCCCGCTCACTACCACGCGGGGCTCGGCATCGACTGACCTCACGCCTTGCGGGCGCGGCGGCGTCAGGCGTCGAGGCCGAACGCGGCGCCCAGGCCGGTGAGGTCGACCGGGCGGCGGGCGTGCTCCGGTACGTGCTCCAGCAGCGGGCGCATCGCCTCCAGCGCGGTGAGGATCTGCCGGGCGACACGCTCGACGGGCTGCATGGCGTCGACGGAGACCAGGATGCCGCGTTCGGCGTACCAGGCGATGATCGGATGCGTCGCATCCTGGTACAGCGCGAGTCGGCGGCGGATCACCGGTTCGGTGTCGTCGGCGCGGTGCTCCAGGGCCGCACGGGCGAGCAGGCGGCGCATGAGTTCGTCGTCCTCGGCCTTGAGGTGCAGCGCGACGTTCGCCGTCATGCCGAGGGTCTGCGCCGTGCGGTACAGCGACCGGGCCTGTGCGATGTTGCGGGGCATGCCGTCCAGGACGTACCCGCCGCCGCGCTCCTTGGCCGCGACCATCGCGTCGCGGACCATGTCCAGCACGATCTCGTCGGGAACCAGGTCGCCGCTGTCGAGATGGTGGCGCACCGCGAGCCCGAGCTCGGTACCCCGGGCCACATGGTCCCGGAGCAGGTCGCCGGTGGCGATGTGCGCGACGTCGAAGTGTGCGGCGATCACCGCGCCCTGCGTGCCCTTGCCGGCGCCCGGTGGCGCGACCATCAAAACCCGCATCACGCCGTCCCTCCAGGCCGCTGCCGACGCGACAGACGACCAGGCTACGGCATCGGCGGGCAGCGCCCGGAAAGATCTGTAGCCCGTACCGGATGGTATTAGGCTCGTGCCATGCGCCTGGTCCATGTCACCGATCTGCATTTCGGCGCAGAGGACCCCGACGTGGTGGCCGGGCTGCGCGCGGACCTGGCCGCGCAGGACGTCGACCGGGTGCTGGTGAGCGGCGACCTGACGATGCGGGCGCGGACGGGACAGTTCCGCGCGGCGAGGACGCTGCTGGAGTCGATCGGCCGGCCGTGGACCAGCGTGCCGGGCAACCACGACCTGCCGCTGGACCGGGTGCTGACCCGTGCGTTGCGCCCGCTCGACGGGTACCGGAGGTTCGTCGACGCGCAGCCGCAACCGATGTTGCACGCCGGCGGGCTGCAGGTGCTCGGGTTGAGCACCGCGCGGCCGTACCTGTGGAAGAACGGGCGGGTCGACGCCGGGCAGGTGGCCCGGATCGGCACCGCGTTCACCGGGCCGGCCCGTCTGCGGGTGCTGATGGTGCACCACCCGGTGTTCCGGTCAGCGCAGCGCCCGGGCCTGACGCTGCTGCACGGGGCGGGGCGGGCGCTGCGGGCGGCGGCCCGGGCCGGTGTCGACGTCGTCGTCTGCGGGCACGACCACGTCGCGGCGCAGGCCGACCTGTCACTCACCCGGCCGGGCCTCGGGCGGCACATGATCGGGCTGATGAGCGGCACGGCCTGCTCCCGCCGGGTCCGGGCCGGGGAGAGCCAGTCCTACACGGTTCTCGAACTGTCCGGCGAGAGCCTGCGCCTGCGGGTCCGGCACTGGCGGGACGGCCGTTTCGAGACCCGCTCGGAGACCGAGTGGCGGCGCACCGCGGACGGCTGGCACACCTGACCCGACAGGTACGCCCGGACGGGATGTCCGGGCGTATCCGTCACGTGATCAGCAGACGGTTCCGCGCAGGAAGTTGCGCAGTACGAAGTCGGCCGGTCCGGCCTGGAAGTAGCCGGCGCCCGCCCGGATCGGGTGCCCGGTGTACAGCTCCACCCGGGAGCCGGCGCGCACCACGTAGGCCGGATCGCCGTCGGCGTTGTGGATCATCCGGCCGCGGCCGCCGTAGATGTCCTCGAGGTCGTCCCAGCTCATGCCGACCGAGGCCCCGGCCGGTGACCGGGGCGGCGCGGTGGCGGTGCCGACCTCCGCCAGCCGTCCGCTGCGGAACGACAGCAGGATCACCCCGGCCCAGTCCCCGGTCGCGCCGGCGACCACGACGTCGCAGCCGGGCTGCGGCGCGACCCAGGAGAGGAGCCCGGCCGCGGCCAGGGCCTGCTGGCGGGCGCCGATCCGGTAGGGTCCCGCGCCCCGGACACTCAGGACGGAGGTGTCCGGGACCACCGTGGCGGCGCCGGTCCGGGCCCCGCCGGCGGTGCCGCGCGAGGCGGACGCGGGTGCCGCGGCGGTGGCCAGCACGGCGAGTGCGAGCGCGCCGGCGGCGACGAGGCGGTGAAACGACGGACGGTGCATGGGGTTCTCCTCCGTTGTGATGGGCTTTCACTGTGTTGGTCACCCCGCCGCGGCCTTTTGTTCGCCGGATCGCGGAAAAGTTTCCGCCGCCCGCGACCCGGCGTTCACGCGGCGTCGCGCGCCGCCCCGGGGGTACCATCGGCCTACCGTCACGGAGAAGCGGTCCGTGGTTCCGTGCGACGGAAGGGCGGCGATGGCGGCATGCTCGAGGTGGACGTCGCCATCATCGGTGCGGGCCCGTCCGGCCTCTTCGCCGCGTACTACGCCGGCTTCCGGGGCCTGAGCGTCGCGGTCATCGACACGCTGCCCGAGCCGGGCGGGCAGATCACCGCCCTTTACCCGGAGAAGGACATCCTCGACGTCGCGGGTTTCCCGACGGTCAAGGGACGGGACCTGGTCGCCAACCTCGTCGCACAGGCCGCGCCGTTCGCGCCGCGCTACCTGCTCGGCGTGCGCGCCGAGACGCTGTCGTACCGCGACGACTCGCCCGTGCTGCGGCTGGCGGACGGCAGCCAGGTCGCCGCCGGCGCCGTCATCGTCACCGGCGGGCTCGGCGGATTCACCCCGCGGCCGCTGCCGGCGGCGGACGGGTTCACGGGCGCCGGCGTCGTCTACTTCGTGCCGCGCCTCGACGAGCTCGCCGGCCAGCACGTGCTCATCGTCGGCGGCGGCGACTCGGCCTTCGACTGGGCGCTCGCGCTGCACCCGGTGGCGAAGACGGTCACCCTCGTGCACCGCCGCGACCGGTTCCGGGCGCACGAGGCCACCATCGACCGGGTCCGGGCGCTCTCCGTGCGCATTCTGGTCAACGCGCAGGTCACCGCCCTGCACGGCGACGGCCGGGTGGCCGCCGCCGACATCGCCGACAACCAGGGGTCGACGCGGCGGGTTCCGGCGGACACGGTGGTCGCCGCGCTCGGCTTCACCGCCGACCTCGGCCCGCTCGCCGACTGGGGCCTGCGGCTCGACCGGCGCCACGTCGTGGTGACCAGCACCATGGCCACCAGCCTCCCCCGGGTCTTCGCCGCCGGCGACATCGTCGACTACCCGGGCAAGGTGCGGCTGATCGCGACCGGGTTCGGCGAGGCGGCCACCGCCGTCAACAACGCCGCCGTGGCCATCAACCCGGCGGCGCACCTCTTCCCCGGGCACTCGTCGGAGGGTTCCTGACCAGGCACCCCCGCCCGCCGGCCGATGGGGGCGGTCCGGCGGGACGGCGACCGCTCACGTACTAGGCTGCTGGCGTGTCGCAGGCCGAGGGGATCAGAGACGACGAGCGGCTGCGCCGGCTCGAGGCCGTCACCGACACCGCCCTGTCGCGGCTCGCCGTCGCCGATCTGCTCGACGAACTCCTCGACCGCGTCCGGGACCTGCTCGACGTCGACACCGCGGCGATCCTCCTGGTGGACGTGCACGCCCGGCAGCTCGTCGCGACCGCGGCCAAGGGCCTCGAGGAGGAGGTCCGGCAGGGCTTCCGGGTCTCGATCGGCCGTGGCTTCGCCGGCCGGATCGCCCACACCAGGCAGCCCCTCGCCATCGCCGACGTCACCCCCGACGACGTCGTCAACCCGGTCCTGCTGGACAAGGGCATCCGGTCGCTGCTGGGCGTGCCGATGTTCGCCGGCGACGACGTGGTCGGCGTCCTGCACATCGGCAGCCTGACCCCCCGCGTGTTCACCCCCGACGACATACACCTGCTGCAGCTCGTCGCCGACCGCGCCAGCATCGCCGGACAGATCCGATCGATCAAGCTCGACCAGGCGGCCGCCCTGGCCCTGCAACGCAGCCTGCTGCCGACGCAGCTGCCCGGGGTGCCGGGCGTCGACATGGCGGCCCGCTACGTGCCCGGGCACGACTTCGGCATCGGCGGGGACTGGTACGACGTCTTCGGCCTGCCGTCGGGCTGGCTGGGGGTGGTCATCGGCGACGTGTCCGGCCACGGCCTGGGCTCCGCCGTCGTGATGGGCCGCGTCCGCAGCGCGCTGCGCGCCTACGCCCTGGTCTGCGACGACCCCGCCTCCGCGCTGACGCTGCTGGACCGCAAGGTCCATCACTTCGAGACCGGGAACCTCACCACCGCGCTCTACGGCATGATCTCGCCGGACCGCTCCACCATCCATCTGTCGCTGGCCGGGCACCTGCCGCCGGTCCTGGCCGCGCCCGGCCGCCGCGCGTTCGTGCCGGAGGTACCCGTCGGGCCGCCCCTGGGCGTCGGCCGGCCGTCGGCGGCCCGCACCACCACGGTGATCGACTTCCCGCCCGGTGCCGTCCTGGTCTGCTACACCGACGGGCTGGTCGAGCACCGCGGGGAGATCATCGACGTGGGGATCGAGCGCCTGACCGACGCGGTCCGGCCGGACGGCGCCGAGACGGTCTGCACCACCATCATGGCGAACATCGGCACCGAACAGCCCACCGACGACATCGCCCTGCTGGCCGTCCGCCGGCTTCCCGCGGACGCGGGCGACGGGGCGGCGCCCTGACCTCGGTGTGCGGGTGTCAGCGCGCCATGTGCAGGCGGATGCTGGTCCCCTCGCGGGTCGTGTGGATCCGCACGAGGTCGCAGAGCTGGTTGGCCAGGATCAGGCCCCGGCCGCCCTCCGTCTGCGGCAGCGGCACGATGCGTCCCGCGAGCGGATCGCGCAGGTGTCCGTCGTCGTCGATCTGGCAGACGAGCCGGCCCAGCTCGGTCCAGACGGTGATCCGGCCGCCGCCGGGTGCGTGCTCGATCGTGTTGGCCGTCAGTTCGTTGGCCGCCAGCACCAGGTCGTCCGCGCGGTCGGCGTCGAGGACGCCGGCGGCCTGCCCGAGCACGAACCGGCGTACGCCGGCGAGGAGCAGCTCGCTGTCGTACTCCATGAACGCGGCGCCGGGCGGCACCGGCGGCAGCGGCAGGTTGAAGCTGGCGGCGGTCACGAGCGGGTCGGTGTACGCCCCGCTCGGGCGGCGGCCGCCGCGCTCCAGCATGACCGGGTGGGTGCGCCAGGCATCGCGCACCGCCGAGCCGTCGAGCCCGGCGACGTCGTACGGGCACAGGATGGCGGCGTCCCGACCGGCGAAGACGGCGTTGATCAGCGCCTCGTGCGCGGCACAGGCCGGATATTCGAACTCGGTGCGGCCGGGCCAGATCGGCTCGCCGATGATGGCGACCCGGCGCCCGGGATGGGCAGCCGCGAACGCGAGCAGGACGCCGGGGATGATCCGGCCGGGGTTGCGGCCCGCCACCGCCATGTCGGCGAAGGTCACCCGGCCGGCGACGTCGGCGAGGGCGCCACGCAACAGGTCCAGGTTCGGCCCGGGCACGGCGACCAGCACGGGATCGCCGGCGGCGAGGGCCGAGCGGACGAACGCGGTCGTGCCGGACAGATACTCGCCGGGGTCGCGGTACAGCAGGCCGGGATGATCGAAGCGCCCCCGGTGGATCGCGGGCGCGGTGGTGCCGGGCGCGGTCATGGCGCGATTCCAGGCACCGGACCCGGCACGGGATCCGCGCCGCGGGCTCCGCGGGCCGGCTCGACCACTTCGCCTCCTCGGGCCGCGCGCCCGTCGGGTCGGGCGCGGGCGTCGTCACAACGGTACCCGCCGCCCGCACGGCCGCGTGCGGCGAGGAGCCCGCGGCGGCGCCGGCGACAATTGCGTACGCCCGCCGAGGAAAGCTGTGCATCGGCAACTAGACTTTCTCGCCGAGACCCGTAACCCTGGGCCCCGGCGCACTTCGCGCCGGGGCCCGGCGACGTGGAGGTGACATGGCCCAACCCGATGACATGCTCGACGATGACGACTACCCCGCCTACACGATGGGCCGAGCCGCGGAGATCGTCGGAGTGCCGCAGGACTTCCTGCGGCGGCTCGGCGAGGCGAAACTGATCGACCCGTTCCGGTCCGCGGGCGGCCACCGGCGCTACTCGCGGTATCAGCTGCGCCTCGCCGCACGGGCCCGGGAGATGTGCAACCAGGGCACCGACATGGCCGCGGCCGTCCGGATCATCATCCTCGAGGACCAGCTCGAGGAGGCCCTGCGACAGAACGAGGAGCGCCGGAAGAACTGAGACCCGGGCCCGGCGGCCTGGGCCGGCGCGCCGCGACACCTCACGGTCCCTCTCCCGCGGGAAGGGACCGTCTGTCGTTCCCCGCCGGTGTCAGAGGAAGACGCCGTCCAGCACCAGGTCGATCGACCGGTCGCCCGCGACCAGGCCGCTCACCACGTCGCCCGTGGCCTCGGCGGCGCCCCGCACCATGGTGAACAGCAGGATCAGGTCGTCGGGCACGAGGTCGTGGCGCACGTACCCGCTCTCCTGCGCGCTGCGCAGCGGGGGCGAGAGCGCCGCGATGGCACGCCGGATGTACCGGCGCCGGGCATCGGCGTCGAGGCGCTGCGCGAGCAGGACCAGCGGGCGCATCTTGATCAGTGTGTGCAGCACCTCGCGCAGCAACTGTCGGAACAGCGCCGGCCGTTCGACGCTCGCGGCGGCCGCGGACTCCAGCACCTGCAGGTAGTGGCCGATGACGGCGACCGTCAGCGCGTGCCGGTCCGGGAAGTGCCGGTACAGCGTCGCCTGGCCTACACCCGCACGCCGGGCGACCTCGGGCATCAACGAGACGGGCTCGGGGCCGTTCAACACCTCGCTCGCCGCCGCGATGATGGCGGCCCGGTTGCGCTGGGCGTCCCGGCGACGCGACGTCTGGGCACCGTACAGCAATGTCACGCTCCTTCCGAGCTGACCCCATACGTTACCGGCCGGTAACGAGAATGTCACCGTCTTCAATTTCTCGGTACCGGTTCCTACGCTCCGGCCACCAAGCGCTGTAGTCCTCGTCACACAGGCAGAACAGCGCACCGCTACCTGGACAACCGTCCCGTCCTGTCTTCAGGAGTGCGCATGGTGCCACGCCGCTCGACCCCGCTCGTACACCTGCTGTCCATGGTCACCGCCGCCGTCCTGGTCGGCGCCGCGATCCCGGCGGCCGCCGTCGCCGCCCCGCGCGCCGCGGCGAAGGCCCCAGCGGCGGCCGTCGCGACGGCCCCGGTCCGGTGGGTCGACCTCCCCGGCTCCGGGGTGGTCCTCAAGGGCAATGTCGTCGCCCCGTCCGCCGCCGGGCGGTATCCGGCCATCGTATTCCCGGCCAGCTGGGGGCTCAACGACCTCGAGTACCTCGCGCAGGCGAAGGTCCTCGCCGGCCGGGGTTACGTCGTCGTCTCCTACACCCCGCGCGGGTGGTGGCTCTCCGGCGGGGAGATCGACACGGCCGGGCCGAAGGACATGGCCGACCTGTCCAAGGTGGTCGACTGGACGATCGCCAACACCGCCGCGGATCCCGCGCGCATCGGCACGGCGGGCATCTCGTACGGCGCCGGGATCAGCCTGCTCGGCGCGGCGTACGACCGGCGGATCCGGACCGTCGCGGTGATGAGCGGCTGGACCGACCTGGCCTACTCGCTCTACGCGGACAAGACCCGGCACCGGCAGGCGGGCGGGCTGCTCAAGATCGCCGCCGACCTGCTCGGGAACCCGGGTCCGGAGCTGAGCGGCAAGCTCGACGACTTCGCCGCCAACCGCAACGCCGAGGAGGTCATCGCCTGGTCGGGACTGCGCTCCCCGAAGACCTACCTCCCCGCGCTCAACGCCAACCGGACCGCCGTGCTGATCGCGAACGGGTGGGGTGACTCCATCTTCCCGCCGAACCAGCTGGTGGACTTCTACGACCAGCTCACCGGACCGAAGCGGCTCGAGCTGCGCCCGGGCGACCACGCGATCGCCGAGCTCACCGGCATCTTCGGCCTGGACAACGACGTGTGGAACAGCGTCTACCGCTGGTTCGACCAGCACCTCGCGGGCATCGAGACCGGCATCGCGTCGGAGCCGGCGGTACTGGTGAAGCCCTACAACGCCGACACCGAACGGTATTCGGACTGGCCGGACCTCAACTCCGCGACCAGCCGGTACGGGCTCGGCCACATCCGCGGATGGGACCGCACCGGCCTGCTCGGCGGGCAGCCGGAGACGGGCTGGCAGAAGACCATCCCGACGGACCGCAATACCACCGCCGACGGTGGCACCGTCCTGCTCACCAACGGCATCGCCGCCCTGACCGGGCTACAGCCGTCCATCTGGCTGCCCACCGTCGACCGGTCCCGCGCCGGGGTGTGGGCGTCGGAGCGGCCGTCCTCGGCGCAGCGGATCCGGGGCGTACCGAAGCTGCACCTGGAGCTGACCGGCACGCAGGCGAAGGGCACCGTCGTCGCGTACCTGTACGACCTCAACCTGATCGGCACCGCCAAGCTGATCACCCATGGGCCGGCGACGTGGCTCGGCACGACCGGCGGCAACCGCACCATCGACCTCGACCTGTCGGCGACCGCGTACGACCTGCCGGCCGGGCACTCCCTCACGCTGGTCGTCGACACCGTCGACCCGCTCTACTACGACGAGAACGCGTCCGGCGACTCCGTCACCATCGCCGGCGGGTCCTACCTCGACGTCCCGCTCAGGTAGGCGAACTCCGGCAACCTGGCGGCCCTCCGGCGCCGGCCCCCACGAGGGCCGGCGTCGGTCTTTTATCTACGTCCGTCCGCCCACCGCAGGTCAAGAAGTGGATGGGCAGTCCGGCACCTACCCGAACTGCCCGGGCGGCGCGGCGCGCCACTATGACCAGTCCCTGTGGCTGACCGCGGGCTTCGGCGGCGGCGCGGGCGGCGACTGGGGGCAGCGGGTCGGCAGCGAGTACTTCCTCGGCGCGCTGAATCAGGCCGACATCCACATCTTCCTGCATGAGGTCGGCCACACCTTCGGGCTGGACGACTTCTACGACTGGAGCCCGGACGTCGGCGGCTTCCTGATGAAGGCGGGCAGCGCCACGCAGATCACCGAGTTCGACAGGTGGATGCTGCGCGACTGGTGGCGCCACCTCAAGTCCCGCTACGGCTACTGAAGAACCCGGTGCCACCGCGCAGGCGGCGGCACCGGGTCACCCCTCACGGCGTTCAGCAGACCTTGCTGGTCGAGCCACCCGTCGAGTTGAGGTAGCCGGTGACGTGGGTGCAGTGCGCGGCGGTGTCCGCCGGCGGGCCCCACAGCTCGGCCCGGGTGGTGTTGTTCAGCTCGGCCTGGCCGTAGTCGGTGCCGCTGTCCGAGTGGTCGATGACGTGGACGAGCAGGTCCCAGTTCGAGTGCGTGTCGCGGTACTGCTCCCAGACGTAGATGTAGGCGTAGTTGTAGCCGCAGCCGTAGTACTGCTTGACCGACGCCGCCTGCATGCCGCCGACGGTCAGCACCCGGGTGGTGCCGATCTGGCGGACGCTGCCGCAACCGGCCGGGGTGCTGGCCAGCGCGGGCGAGGAGTTCACCAGGGTCGCTACGCCGGCGGCCGCGAGCACAGCCGCGCCGGCGAGGGTCCGGCGGATGATCGACATGGACTCCCACTTTCTCTTGGTTCATCGAACGTGCCGACCAAGCGAACCAGCCACGCGTTACCACGGACAGGTGGCGAATCGGCCACCATTCCCTCCCCCGCGCCCTCGCCGGCGCTCGGTATCATCGACCGCCACCACCGTCTGCCGGCGTGGACCGAGCCCGGAGGAAGCCTTTGCGTCGTCAGGAGACCGGCACCACGACGAACCCGCACATCGGAGTTCCCGGATGTGCGGACGCGACCGAGATCGGCCACGGCGGTTTCGGCATCGTCTATCGCGCCTGGCAACCCGCCTTCTCCCGTACGGTCGCCGTCAAGGTCCTCGCCGCCGACCGGCTCGACGCCGCCGCACGCGCCCGGTTCGAGCGCGAGGTGCAGGCGATGGGCCGGCTCTCCGGCCATCCGCACATCGTCACCGTGCACCAGGCGGGACACACCGAGGCCGGCAACCCGTACATCCTGATGTCCTACGAGGAGGGCGGCTCGCTCGCCGGCCGGGTCGGCGCGGCGCCGTGGCCCGAGGTCACGGCCGGGGGCGTCGCGATCGCGGGTGCGCTGGAGAGCGCACACCGCGCCGGCGTCCTGCACCGCGACGTCAAACCCGAGAACATCCTGATCTCCCGGTACGGCGACCTGAAGCTCGCCGACTTCGGCCTGGCCCGGCCGGTGCGCCGGGGCACGCCCCGCGAGCAGCGCACGGTGACCGCGAGCCTGCTGCACACGGCCCCCGAGGTGCTCCGCGGCGAGCCGGCGTCGGCCGCCTCGGACGTGTACGCGCTCGCCTCCACCCTCGTGCACTGGCTCAGCGGCGAGCCGCCGTTCGCGCCCGTAGCCGACGAGTCGGTACCCGGCCTCATCGCACGCATCGCCACCGCCGCGCCACCGGACCTGCGCCCGCGCGGCGTGCCCGAACCGGTCTGCGCGGCGCTGGAGCAGGCGATGGCCAAGGATCCGGCCGCGCGCCCGCCGTCCGCGGCCCGGTTCGCCGAGGCGCTGCAGCAGGCCCAGCGGGAGTGCGGCGGCCCGGTCACCCCGCTGGCGGTCGCCGAGGTGGTCAGCGCCTGGCCGGAGGAGGCGCCCGGGCACGGCGCCGCACGGCAGGGCGGCCTCTCCCTGTCCGCGCGGGTCCGGGCGGCCCTCGGCCTCTCGGCCACAGTGGAGCAGCAACCCGCCGCACGGCGCTCGACCACCCGCCTCGCCGGGTCGCTGATCCTCGTGGCGGCGGTGCTGGCGGCCGGCGGCTCCCAGGTGGCGGCGCGGCCGCGGATCGAGGTCCCGGCGACGCTGGGCTTCGAGGAGCAGAAGCTGAGCGCCGAGGCGCAGGAACGCGCGGTGACCGTCCGCAACCACGGCACGCGGACCACCCTGGTGCCCCGGGTGGCGCTCGACGGCGCCGACTTCCGCGTCGCCGACGACGGCTGCACCGGGCGCGAGCTCGCGCCCGGCGCGGCGTGCGTGGTGCGGATCGCCTTCGCGCCGCGGACGGCCGGTGCCCGCCAGGCGTCGCTGCGGGTACTGGGCCGGACCGTCGCACTCACCGGACTCGGCCGGCTCGGGTACGCCAAGGACGACAACCCGCCGCCGGGCCCGTGCTACTCCGACGCCTACCAGGTGGGCCGCTCCGAGTACGGCTACGTCGGCGGCCAGCAGGCGATATCGGTGAAGCAGTACTGGTCGCCGGGGTGCCGCGCGGTGATGGCGTACGCGTGGGTCTGGAAGCAGTACCGCGACAACGCCGGCGCCCGCGGCACGTGGTCGGTCGATCTGGCGATCGCGCCGGCCGGCCGGACCGCGCGGGCCAAGGGCCAGCCGCTCGAGCTCTGGACGGCACCGCGGCGGATCTCGCCGGGCTGCACCCGCGCCACGGCGACGCTGACGGGCACCGGCGTGCCCGCTCGGATGACCGTCTCCACCGAGAACCACTGCGCCTGATCGTGGCCTACCTCGAGGTGCACCACGCCGGCGCGGTGCGGCTCGTGCCGCTGACGGGCGCCCTGCTGACGGTCGGGCGGGCGCCGACCAACGAGCTCTCGATCGACAGCAAGAACGTGTCCCGCCTGCACGCGGTGCTCGAGCGTTTCCAGCCCGGCTGGTCGATCCGCGATCTGGGCAGCACCAACGGCACGACGGTCAACGGCGCGCCGCTGCGGCACACCCGCCGCCTGCACGACGGCGACCGGATCGAGATCGGGCCCGCCCGTCTGCTGCTGCACCTCCCGGCCGAGCGGCACACCACGCAGACGGTGACCACCGAACCGGCGCCGCCGCTGCCGCCGCTGACCCGCCGCGAGCGCGACGTGCTGAACGTCCTCTGCCGCCCGCTCATCACCGGCGGGCAGGCGTTCCCCGAACCGCCGTCGGTCCGTGAGCTCGCGGCCGAGCTGGGCCTGTCGGACAGCGCGGTCAAGAAGCACCTGACCAATCTCTTCGACAAGTTCGGCCTGACGACCAACGACGACCGCCGCCGCCCGCGACTGGCGAGCGAGGCGGTGCGCCGCGGCGTGTTCACGGCCCTCGGCGGCAACGGGTGAGCGGGGACCCGGACTACTCGGCGGCGGCCACGCCGCGCGGGCGCAGCCGGCGGTAGGCGAGGATGCCGGCCGCCAGCAGGACCAGTGCGGCGCCGGCGATCCACCACAGACCGGCCGCGGTGGCCGGCGATCCGTCGCCGTCGGCGGGCGCCGCCGCCGCGGACGGGGCGGCCGGGGACGGGCCGGCCGCGGGCCGGTCGCGTTCGGCGATCCAGGCGAGGACGGCCTTCGGCGTGCCGACCCCGTCCCGCAGCGCGCTGAGCTGGCCGGCGGTCTGCCCCTGCAGCGTCGGGTGCAGAACGGTCTGCGCGGCCAGTCCCTCGGCGCCGACCAGCCAGGGCGAGGCGGAGCAGAGGCCGTGCCCCGTGTACGGCCGCGCTGCGTCCACATAGGTCGCGCGGAGCGCCGCGGCCCGGGCCGCGAGGATCCGGTTGACACCGGCGACGGCCTCGTTGCCGGCGTCGCGCAGCTCCCGGGAGAGCGGGAGGCTGGAACAGTCGGCGACGTCGGCGAAGGGCATCGGGTAGCCGACGATCGCGAGCTTGGCGTTCGGTGCCTTCTTCGCCACGGCTGCCAGCGTCCTGGTGAGGTCGCGCGGCAGCGTGGTGTCCAGGGCCTTGTTGATCGCGGCGAGCTTCGTCCTGCAGGCCTTCGCCTGCCCCTGGTCGGCGCAGAGCCGCACCGCGCCGATCAGCCCGAGATCGTTGCCGCCGATCGTGATGCTGACCAGGTCGGTGTCGTCGCCGAGCGAGCCGAGCTGCTTGGCGCGCACGTCGGCGGTGACGGCGCCGCTGCACGCCGCGCTGGTCAGCGACACCGTGCCCGGATCGCTGGCCGCCCACAGCTGCGGGTAGGCGCCGTCGCTGACCCGGCAGGGGCCCTTCTCCGGCCCGGCGCCGACGCCGGCCGCGTAGGAGTCGCCCAGCGCCACGTAATCCACGGTGCCCGCGGGCTCCGCGGCGGCGGCCGGAACGGCGCCCATCAGGCCCGACGCCGCGGCGGTGACGGCGGCGACCACCAGGAATCGGCTCAATGCGGCGGAAAACGGGGGCGGTGTCAAGAAGTTCTCCTCAGCAGGCGGTGCCGAACAGGCGCACCGGCTTTATACACCACCGGCCTGCGGGACGGGACCACGAAAGCCCAGCCCAGGGATATACCGTGGTCGATATGATGTCCTCGGCTCGCATCGCCGTCGCGGTCGCACTGAGCGCCGCCGTCCTCGTCCCCGCGTCCCCCGCCTCCGCCTCCGCCTCCGCCACCGCCACCGCCACCGGCGCGACCGCCGTCTTCACGCGCGTCGCGCAGTGGCCGGCCGGATACGTCGGCAACATCACGGTCCGCAACGACACCGCCACACTGATCGACGGCTGGCGGGTCGAGTTCGACCTCGCCGCCGGCACCCGGGTCACGAGCTCGTACAGCGGCGTGTTCGCCCGCACCGGAGATCACTACACGGTCCGCAACGAGACCTGGAACGGCACGCTCGCACCGGGATCGTCGGCGACGTTCGGCTGGGTGGCGGAGGGGCAGGGCACACCGGCCGGCTGCACGCTCAACGGCTTCGACTGCGCCGGGGTGCCGGCGGACCACACCGCGCCGACCCGCCCCGGGCCGCTCGGCTTCGACATCAGCGCGGGCCTCACGCTCACCTGGGCGCCGTCGTCCGACGACCACGGCCCGATCGCCTACGAGGTGTACGAGAGCGGCCAGCTGCGCGCCACGGTCACCGACACCCGGTACGTCTACTCGAACGGGCCGACCCTGCCGCCCCGGATCTACATCTTCGCCGTACGCGCGGTCGACGCGGCGGGCAATCACTCCCCGTACGCGTACCGGTCGCTCGGGCAGATCTGGCGCGGCGACGAGATCCCGGCCGCGCCGAGCGGGCTGCGGGCGGACACGCCGGCCCCCGGCCTGCTGCGGCTCTCCTGGACCGGCCCGGCCGCGACGTCGCCGTTCGTCGCGCCCCCGGTCGCCGGCTACGAGGTCTCGCTGGACGGCGAGCCGGTCGGCCAGGTCGGCGACGCCGCGATCATCGTGCCGGCTCCCCCGGCCGGCGCACACACGTTCGGGGTACGGACCATCAACGCCGTCGACCGGTACTCGGCCGTCGCGGAGCTGCACCACCCGGCGGGCTGACGGCGCGCCGTCCGGCCCTGGCCCGTGGTCGCGGGCCGCGGCCGGGCGGCGACGCCCGAACGGGTAGCCCGAAGCATCCTGGACAACCCGGCACGGCGATGGCACCGTACGGGAGACAACCATGACGAGTGGGTTTGCATGGCCAGACGACACGAACCTGGGCCGCTGCCCGTCGCCCTTGCACGGCCGGGGCACGTCACGGGCGACGGGCGCGACCGGGGCACCGCGGCGCCCGGCCCCGCCGCCCGGCTCGGCAACCGGGCCGTGGCTCGCATGCTCACCGAGGGGAACGCGCGGCCCGAGGCGGCCGCCGGTCTGCGGCAGCTCGGCAACGGCGCCGTCGCCCGCCTCCTCGCCGGCTCCGAGGTGCGGCGCGACGCGGCCGCCGACGCGGGCGGCGGGACCCTCACCCGGGACGTCGCCGGCCACATCGACGCCCAGCGCGGCGGCGGCACGGCGCTGCCCGACGACCTCCGGGTACCGATGCAGCGGCACCTCGGCGCGGATCTGGGCGGCGTCCGCGTACACACCGGCGAGGCCGCCGCCACGCTGGCCCGCTCCCTCGGCGCGGAGGCGTTCACCACCGGCCAGGACATGTTCTTCGGCGCGGGCCGCTACGCGCCGGGGTCCGCGGCGGGCCGCGAGCTGATCGCGCACGAGGCGGTGCACGTCGCCCAGCAGAGCCCGGGCCGGATCGGCTTCAGCCGCCGGGTCAGCGACCCGTCCGACGCCGCCGAGGTCGAGGCCCGCGCCCTCGCGCCCGCGGTGGCGCGGTCGGTCGAGTCCGCGGACACCGCCCCGGAGACGGCCGGTCCGGCCGCCACACCCGCGGCCGGCCGGGACGTGCACCGGGCACCGACTCCGGGCGCACCCGCCGCCGACCTCGGCACCGTGCTCTCCGTGCCGGCGATGGAGGCGCTGCGCCGCGACGCCACCGCGGTGACGCTGCTCGCCGGCGCCTACGCCGAACGCGGCGTACAGGCGGTGGACGCACTCAAGACCAATGTGGTGGGTGCCAGCGACACCTACACGCGGGCCTACGAGACCTACGCCCGGGTGATCCGCGCGGCCGGCGCCGAGGCCCGCAACCAGCAGGACTGGATCAACATCTTCGTGGGCATCGGCATCGGCGTCGGCGTGGGGATGCTCAGCGCGGCGATCGTGCCCGAGGGACTCGCACTCGGCTGGGCGGTGCTGGCCGAGGCCGCCGGCGAGACCGTCGAGGCGGCCGCCGCCGCGGGCGTGCAGGCCTCCGGCATCACCACCGTCGCGGGCACCGACCTCCAGCCCGGCGGGCTCGACCCGCACGTGCTGAGCACCGGCGTCTGGCACAACCTCGCGGACCTCTACCGGGGCGTGCTCGGCGTGCAGCGGCACACCCGCTACCTGCCCCTGATCCTCGGCGGCGCCGAGTACGCGCTCGGCCAGTTCCGCCTGATGGAGGCCGGGGCGCCCACCGACATGGAGCGCGCGGACCTGGTCGGCATGGCGGTGGCGCTCAACCGGGCCGGCGCGCAGGTGCGCCTGCTGGGGCCGGAGCTGACCCGGCGCCTCGCCGCCCTGGACCGGCTGCGCGAGCAGGCCGCCGCCGTGACGCGCCGGGAGCTGCGCGAGGTCGAGCACGACGTCTGGATCATGTGGATGGAGACGGTGCCGGACGGGCAGTCGGACCTGCTGGACCTCGACGAGATCGAGGACCACCTCGAGGCGATCGGGATGCTCGGCTCCGGCGGCCTCCTCGGCGTCGACTTCGGGATGTGGACCTCCACCGACGACGAACGGGAGGCGCTGGCGGCGGCCCGCGCCCGCGCCCGCGAGGTGCGCAACCGCTACAACGCGCTGCAGGGACAGGCCTGATGGTTCACGCGTACGACGTCATCGTGGTCGGTGCACGCTGCGCCGGGTCGCCCCTGGCGATGCTGCTGGCGCGCCTGGGACATCGGGTCCTCGTGGTGGACCGGGCGACGTTCCCCAGCGACACCGTGTCGACCCACCTCGTCCATCCGCCGGGCGTCGCCGCGCTGAAGCGGTGGGGCCTGCTCGACCGGATCACGGCGACGGGATGCCCGCCGATCGGCCGGTACAGCTTCGACTTCGGGCCGCTGACCCTGGCCGGTGCGCCCGGCACGGCCTACTCCCCCCACGCGTACGCCCCGAGGCGCACCGTGCTCGACAAGATCCTCGTCGACGCCGCCGCGGAGGCCGGCGCGGAGGTCCGCGAGGCGTTCACCGTCGAGGAGGTCCGCGCCGGAACCGGCCCCCTGAGCGAGATCCGCGGCCGGGACCCCGGCGGGTCGCCGGTGGTCGAGCGGGCGCGGGTCGTCGTCGGCGCCGACGGGCGCAACTCGGTGGTCGCCAAGGCCGTGCGACCCCGGCAGTACCACGAGCGCCCGCCGCTGACCTGCGGGTACTACTCGTACTGGAGCAACCTGCCGATGGACGGCACGTTCGAGATCTACAGCCGGCCGGGGCGCGGCTGGGCGGCCTGCCCGACCAACGACGACCTGACGATGCTCATCGGCGGCTGGCCGTACGCGGAGCTGGCCGAGCACCGCAACGACATCGAGGGCGCCCTGCAGAGGACGTTCGAGCTGGAGCCGGCCTTCGCCGACCGGCTACGCGGCGCCACCCGCGAGACCCGGTTCGTCGGCACCTCGGTGCCGAACTACTTCCGCACGCCGTACGGCCCCGGCTGGGCGCTCGTCGGCGACGCCGGGTACAACCGCGACTTCATCACCGCGCAGGGGATCACCGACGCCTTCCACGACGCCGAACTGTGTGCCGGCGCCCTCGACGAGGCGCTCGGCGGCAAGCGCCCGTACGACGAGGCCATGGACGGCTACCGTTCGGCCCGCGACGACCGCGCGCTGCCGATGTACGAGATGACCGCGCAGATCGCCGCGCTGGAACCCCCGGACTCCCAGACGATCCAGCTGGTCACCGCGATGCGCGGCGACCAGGAGGCGATGGACGCCTTCGCGCGCGTCAACTCCGGCGCCACCTCACCAGCCGAATTCTTCGCACCGGAAAACGTGGGCCGCATCCTCAGCCAGGCACAACCTCCCCCGTGACCGCCGTTCTCGGCCGGGTCGACCGGCGGCAGCACGTTCACCACTGGGCCTGGCCATCGCGCTCGTGGGCCGGACAGGGGCAGGTTTTCGGCCGCGGGGATCGGTGTCCGCAGCCTGCGCGGCCGTGTCCGCAACCCCGCGGACGGGAGTCAGGAGTCGCTGAGCGGGCGCGCCGCCTCGGTCTCGTCGCGCAGGTCACGCCCATCTGGAGCCCTCGACTCCTCCACACCGGAGACGACCTCCATCACGCGCCACCAGTTCGACGGCACGATCCGCCCCGACCGGATCGCCGCGCGGGCCTCCTCGGACGCCTCCTCCGGCCGCGGCGCGTCACCGGCGAGCAGCGCCAGGCCGAGATCCAGCCTGGCCGACGCGATCCGCCGCGGCCGTGCACCCTCCGCCTCCAACTCGGCGATGACGTCCCGTGCCACCTGCTCGGCGCCGGGGTCGCCGACCCAGGCCAGCGTCGTCGCCGCGTACGAGTGAGCCTTTCTGGGGTCGTACTGGAAGTGGTGCTCGGGATGTTCCGGCTCCGGGCGGTGTTCGGCCATCCGCTCCACGCGCGTCAGCGAGTCACCGGTGGCGGCCCGATCGCCGATCCGCGCCCACGCCCGGCCCTCCTGCGCCGTCGCCTGCACGATCGCCGATCCTTGCGCGGGCGCGATCGCCTGCGCCCGCCGCGACAGGTCCACCGCCTGCCCATAGGCGCCCCGAGTCAGCGCATCCCACGCCTGCGTCTCGAGGCACCACGCGGCCAGCTCCGGATGCTCGGCCTGCTCGGCCAGCGCCGCCGCCGTGTCCAGATGCGCTGCCGCGGCGGCACTCTGCCGCAGGTCCACGTGCAGGGTGGCACGCAGCAGCACGAGCCAGCCGCCGGCCACCAGTAGCCGGCGATGCTGTCGAAGGGTGCTGCGCCCGTCGAGCAGCTGGTCGACGTAGCGCAGATGCCGACGCGCCCTGAGCAGCAGCTCGGCCGGCGAGGTGGTGGCGTACGACATCGCCATCGCGTCGGCGACCCGCTCCAGCCGGTCGAGAGTGCTGTCGCTGACGTCGGTGGCGGCTGCCCGCTGCGCCAGCTCGATCGCGTCCAGCTCCCCTTCGACGTCGTCCGGCGTCAAGGGGCGAAGCGCCGCCACAAGGCGGCCCTGTGCGCCGAGGGCGCGGTCGAGGGCGGCGACGATCTCCCGGGTGGGCCGCCGGTTGCCCTTCTCCAGGTCACTGATCTGACTGGAGCTGCAGGCGGCGAGCGCGGCGAGCCGGCGGTACGAGAGGCCACGGTGTTCACGCAGGCGGCGGAGTTCGCCGGCGAGCGCCGAGTCGGTCATCGGTCCACATCCCTGCTTGCGGTCAGGGCGGCGGCCGACCGCGAGTCCGGCCGCCGAGGTCGACGGTACCCGCGGCGGGGATCGGAATCCGGCTACACCAACCATGCTCTCCCCTGTGTCGAATGCGGACATGGCCGGTGTCCACACCGGCGGCCGGCGGAAACCCGCACGAAAGAGGATCGTCGAGGGGCGCTCCTATGCTCGGCCGCGCTTGCGGCGGTGGTCCCGGCGGTCGCGGGTGGGTGCCGTGCCGAGGTCGGCCGTCTTGTAGGTGACCAAGGGGACGGTGGTGGCCACGGGCGTGGCCAGGTCGTGGGCGACCAGGTCACCGATCACCTGCTCGATGCGCTTGTAGGCCGTCGGCGCCTCCTCGAAGAGCAACTGGCGGTCGCCGCAGACCACCAGCGACCCGACCGGCGTGCGGCGCAGCTCGTCGACCGTGTGTTTGGCCCGGCCCCGGCGCAGGGCGTCGGCGCGGGACATCTTGCGGCCCGCACCGTGCGCAACGGAGTGGTTGGCCGCGGGGCCCGCGTGCGCCGCGACGAGGTAGGACCGGGTGCCCCGGGTGCCGGCGATGAGCACGTCGCGGCCGTCGCCCGGTGCCGCGCCCTTGCGGTGCAGGTAGGCGCCGTCGCGGAGCTCGACCAGGTTGTGGCACTGGTCGACGATCGGCTCGGTGGGTTCGGCGCCGAGGGCGTGTGCGACCCGGGCCGCCATCAGCCGCCGGTTGAGCGATCCCCAGCGGACGGCGTCGTCGTGCGCGGCCAGGTAGGCGGCGGGATCGGGGGCCGGTCCCGCGCCGTGCAGCGCGGTGTGTGCCCGCAGGATCCGCTCGCCCAGGCCTCGGGAGCCGCTGTGGACGATGAGCACCAGGTCGCCGGCGGTGAGGCCGAGCCGGGCGGCGTGGTCGGGCTCGAGGACGGTCTCGACCCGCGCCAGCTCGACGAAGTGGTTGCCGCGGCCGACGGTGCCGAGGCCGTCGAGGTGACCGGCCGGGATGTCGCCGTCCACGACCGCCCAGGCCGGGTCGTCGGCGTCCCGCTCCGGGTCCAGGGCGCGGTCGAGGTCGGGGAACCGGGCGGCGAGCTTCTCGGGCACGGCGCGCTTGAGGCCGATGGGGAACACCGCGATGCCGCAACCGATGTCGGAGCCCACCAGGAACGGGTACAGCACGGTCGACGCCATGGCGGCGCCGATGGGTGCGCCCTTGCCCGGGTGCAGGTCCGGCATGGCGGCGACGTGGATCATGCCGTCGAAGGCTGCGACCTGTTCGCACTGGGCGACGGCGTCGGACTCGATCCAGCTCGCCGGGGAGGCGAACACGGTGACGGTGGCCCGGGCGGACCCGGGCCGGGTGTGTGACTCGGACAAGACGTTCTCTCCCAATAGGGGTACGGCGGACGGCACCACGGAGCGCGGGATCTGCGCCGGTGGGCCTGGGTAGCAAGGGTGCGGTCCGTCAGAACGTCATGGGCACCATCGTCGCGGAGCCGGGCGCGCGCGGCAATCGATTTCGGCGCCTAGGGCTGTGATCGGTCACATCATCGCGGCCACCGACGCGGCAGGAGTGCAAAGCCGGAGGCGACCTAAATCATATATCCGCAGCTCATAGCGGGTACACCGAAACATTCTATTGACATCCATGAAACCGTTGGCGAATCTGTGAACGCTAACACCATTGCCCGTCCCCGAGGCGACGTGAGGAGAGCGTCCGTGTTCACCAACAGATGGCGGATCGTCGCCGCCGTGGTCATCGCGCTATTGGCCGCCTTTGCACCGCCGGCGTCCGCACAGTTCGTCGTCGTCGACAACCCGGTGGTGCGCCAGCGCGCCGACACCGCCGTCTACAAGCACACCGACGGCTACTACTACATGACCGCCTCCGTCCCGGACTACAAGCGCGTCGAACTGCGCCGCGCGACCACCCTTCGGGGGCTCGCGTCGGCCCCGGCGGTCAACGCGTTCGTCGCGCCGTCGAGCGGGTCGCTGAGCGGGTGGATCTGGGCTCCGGACGTGCGGTATTACGACGGCGCCTGGTACATGTACTTCTCGGCGTCGCCGGGTTCGGCGGTGTTCAACCAGCGGCTGTACTGGATCCGCAACACGTGCGCGAACCCGATGTCGTGCGCGTGGAGCGCGCCGCAGCGGTTCGACACCGGCTGGGAGTCGTTCCAGCTCGACGCCGCGTCGTTCGTCAACCGCGGCGTGCGCTACCTCGTGTGGGCGCAGGACAGCCCCGCCACCAACTACAACAGCCACATGTACATCGCCCGGATGAGCGGCGCCACCGCCATCACCGGGCCGGCGGTCGAGATCGCGCGGCCGACGTACGGCTGGGAGATGGAGGGCGTCGCGGGCGTCGTGGAGGGCCCGTCGCCGCTGGTCAGGAACGGCCGGGTGTACATCGCGTACTCGGCCTCCGCGACGGACTCCCGCTACAAGCTCGGCCTGTTGTCGTCATGGGACACGGCGGACCTGCTGAACACGGCGTCCTGGTACAAGCACCCGGACCCGGTCTTCCAGACGGCCAACGGGGTGTACGGCCCCGGCCACGGCAGCTTCACGGTGGCCGAGGACAACGCGACGGACCTGCTCGTCTACCACGCCCGCGACTACGCCAACCCGACGCCCGACGCGCTCACCGACCCCAACCGGCACACCCGCATGCAGCAGCTCTACTGGCGGGAGAACGGCGACCCGTTCTTCGGCCAGCCGATACCGAACGGCCTGGCCTCCCCCGGCATCCGCGGCAGGCACAGCAACCGGTGCGTCGACAACTACAACCTCGACACCACGCCGGGTGCGCTCGTCCGGCTCTGGACCTGCAGCGGTAACGCCGCGCAGGAGTGGGAGTTCGTCTACCGGGGCACGAGCTGGTACGAGATCCGCAACCGCAACACCGGCACGTGCCTGGACGACCTGAACTTCAACACCGCGGCGAACGCCGACGTCGGCCTGTACCCGTGCAACGGCTCGACGGCGCAGCAGTGGACGATCCAGGACCGCGGCAGCGGCTGGTTCTCCCTGCGCAACGTCGCCGGCAACATGTGCCTGGACAACTACAACTGGGACACCGCGAACGGCGCCCGGCTGTCGCTGTATCCATGCACCGGGGTCGCGGCCCAGCTCTGGCGCCGCGGCTGAGACGGGACGTGTTCGCCGTTTGTCACAGTGTGGACATCCTTTGGTAATGGGAGCGCTCCCATGTAACGATGTCACGGCGCCGCTCCCCTACCGACCGCCATCGGACAGGACCCAGCATGGGATCTGCAGTTCGCGCCCTCGCGCACCTCGGGCTGACCGGGCTCGTCGCGGCCGCGCTCACGGCCTGCGCGCCGAGGCCGGCCGCCGCGCTGCCGTACCAGGATCCGGCCCTGCCGGTCGCCGACCGGGTGAGCGACCTGCTCGCCCGGATGACCCTGGACGACAAGATCGGCCAGATGACCCAGGCCGAGCGGGGCTCCATCACCGCGGCCGGAATCACCTCGTACCGGGTCGGCTCCGTGCTGTCCGGCGGCGGCTCGGCCCCCGCGCAGAACACCCCCGCCGCCTGGGCGGACATGTACGACACCTTCCAGCGTGGCGCGCTGGCCGCCCCGCTGCAGATCCCGATCATCTACGGAATCGACGCGGTGCACGGCAACAACAACGTGTACGGATCGACGATCTTCCCGCACAACATCGGCCTGGGCGCGACCCGGAACCCCGCGCTGGTACAGCAGATCGGCCGGGCCACCGCCGAGGAGGTCACCGGGGCCGGCCAGGACTGGACGTTCGCGCCCTGCCTCTGCGTCGCCCGCAACGACCGCTGGGGCCGCACCTACGAGTCGTACGGCGAGCGGCCGGAGATCGCCACGGCGATGACCACCGTCGTCGACGGGTTGCAGGGCGCCCGGCTGGACGGTCCCGCCTCGGTGCTGGCCACGGCGAAGCACTACGTCGGCGACGGCGGCACCACCGGCGGCACCGACCAGGGCGACACCCGGGTCGGCGAGGCGGAGCTGCGGGCCGTACACCTGCCGCCGTTCGCCGCCGCGGTGCAGCGGGGCGTCGGCTCGGTGATGATCTCGTTCAGCAGCTGGAACGGCGCCAAGCTGCACGGCTCCCGGTACCTCATCACCGACCTGCTCAAGGGCGAGCTCGGGTTCGCCGGCTTCACGGTCTCGGACTGGGCCGCGATCGACCAGCTCGACGGCCAGCCCGGCTTCACCCAAGCCGAGGTGGCCACCGCGATCAACGCCGGCCTCGACATGATCATGGTGCCGAACGACTGGCAGACCTTCATCACCCGGCTGCGGGCCGCGGTGCAGTCCGGCCAGGTCCCGATGTCCCGGATAGACGACGCCAACCGGCGGATCCTCACCAAGAAGTTCGAACTGGGCCTCTTCGAACATCCGTACGCGGACCGGACCTACGCGTCCGGCATCGGCGGCGCCGCGCACCGCGCCCTGGCCCGGCAGGCCGTCCGGGAGTCGCAGGTGCTGCTGAAGAACGCGGGCGGCATCCTGCCCCTGTCCAGATCCGGCGGGAAGATCTTCGTGGCCGGCCGCAGCGCCGACGACCTGGGTAACCAGAGCGGCGGCTGGACGACGACGTGGCAGGGCTCGAGCGGGAACACCATCCCCGGCACCTCCATCCTGCAGGGCATCCGCGACGCCGTCGGCGGCGGCGCCACCGTCACCTACCAGCGGGACGGCACCGGCATCGACGGCTCGTACCGGGCGGCGATAGCCGTCGTCGGCGAGACGCCGTACGCCGAGGGTGAGGGCGACCGGCCCGGCTCGATGAGCCTGGACGCCACCGACCTGGCCACGCTCTCCCGGCTGACCGCGGCGGGCGTACCGGTGATCGTGGTCCTGGTCTCCGGCCGCCCGCTCGACGTAGCCGCCGAGGTCGGCCGCTGGAACGCCCTGGTCGCCGCCTGGCTGCCGGGCAGCGAGGGCGGCGGGGTCGCCGACGTGCTCTTCGGCGGCTACGCCCCGACCGGCAAGCTGCCGGTGACCTGGATGCAGTCGGCCGCGCAGCAGCCCATCAACGACGGTGACGGCAAGGCGCCGCTCTTCGCCTACGGATTCGGCCTGAGCTACCCCGGTACGCCGGCCGACACCGTCGCGCCCAGCGTGCCCGGCACCCCGGTCGCGGCCGGGGTGACCGCCACCGGCATGACGCTCACCTGGCCGGCCTCGACCGACACCGGCGGCAGCGGGCTGGCCGGATACGACGTCTACCGCGACGGCGCCGCCGCGGGCTCCACCACGACCGCGTCGTACGCCGTCACGAGCCTGAGCCCGGCGACCCGCTACGAGTTCACCGTGGCCGCGCGCGACGCGGCGGGCAACCGCTCGGCCCGCTCGGCGGCGCTGGCCGTCACCACCGCGCCCGGCGGCACGGGCACCGCGTGCCGGGTGAGCTACTCGACCAACGACTGGAGCACCGGCTTCACCGGCACCGTCTCGGTGACCAACACGGGCACGGCCGCGGTAAGCCCCTGGAGTCTTCAGTGGTCCTTCGCCGCCGGGCAGCAGGTCACCCAGGCCTGGTCGGCGAGGATCGCCCAGTCCGGCGCCGCCGTCACGGCGACCGGCGAGGCGTGGAACCCGGCCCTGGCGCCGGGCGCGACGGCGACCTTCGGCTTCAACGCCACCCACGCCGGCGCCAACCCCCGCCCGGCGGCCTTCACGCTCAACGGGAGCGCCTGCGCGGTGTCCTGACCCGCGGCCGTTCGTACAGCCGTACGACGGTCCGGCCGTGTGCTCAGGTTCACACCGGAACGGCCGATGAGAGGTGCGAGGGTCCCGTCAAGGCAGGAGAATCGTGTGGCGCGTATCGGCGGCTTCGGAGCGGCGTTCGACAATCGTTCGTTGCGGACGAAGATCAACACGGCGGTGCTGACCGCGACCGTCATGGGGCTGATCATCGCCGTCGTGTCGTTGCATGCGCTCTTCCAGATGAGCGACACGTCGGTCGCCGCGCAGAAGCGGAACCTGATGGTCATGCAGGCATCGTCGAGCGTCGGACTGAACCTGGAGAGCTTCGTCGTCTCCAACACCGCGATGAAGCTCTACCCGATGGTCGCCTCCCAGATCGCCACCACCATGGCCATTAGGCAGAAGGCGGTCGACGCCGGCCTGCAAACGTTGTCCTCGAGCCTCGCCGGCACGGACGGCGGGAAGGCCGTCGCGAAGATGCAGTCCGACTGGACCGCCTTCAAGACCTTCCTGGTCGAAACACCGGCGCAAATGACGCCCGCCGAGACGGTCACGCGGCTGACCGAGTACACCAAGCGGCACAACATGCTCCTCGCGGACCAGGCCGAGATCGAGAAGTACGTGGCCGCGGAGGTCGCCACGCGCATCCAGGAGAGTGAGGACCAGAAGACCTCAGCCACCCGCCTGGTGGTGGCCCTACTCGTGGTCGGCGTGACCATCAGCCTCTATCTCGGCATGCGGGTGGCCAACCGGGTACGCCGCGCGGTCGCCGGCGTCTCCCACGTGGCCGCGGGCCTGGCCGAGGGCGACCTGACCCGCACGTCCAACGTGACCGTCAAGGACGAGGTCGGCCGGATGGCCACCTCGCTCGACCACGGCATCGTCCGGCTCCGGGCGGACATCGTGCAGCTCGCCGAGAACGCCACCACCCTGCAGTCCTCCGCCGAGGACCTGACCTCGGTCTCCTCCGCGGTCGGCGCGGCGGCCTCCGAGGCGTCCTCGCAGGCCGGGTCGGTCGCCTCGGCCGCCGACGTCGTCTCGAACAACCTGCGGATCGTCTCGGCCGGCTCGCAGGAGATGGGCGCGTCCATCCGGGAGATCAGCACCTCGACCTCGGAGGCGACCGTCGTCGCCGCACAGGCGGTGCAGGTCGCGGCCGCCACCAACGCCACCGTCGCCCGGCTCGGCGACTCCTCCACCGAGATCGCCACGGTCGTCAAGGTCATCACCTCGATCGCCGAGCAGACCAACCTCCTCGCGCTCAACGCGACGATCGAGGCCGCCCGCGCCGGCGACGCGGGCAAGGGCTTCGCGGTCGTCGCGAGCGAGGTCAAGGACCTGGCACAGGAGACCGCCAAGGCGACCGAGGACATCACCCGCCGGGTCGAGACGATCCAGTCGGACACCAACGGTGCGGTGGCCGCGATCGGCGAGATCGCAGCCATCATCGAGCGGATCAACGGCATCCAGACGACGATCGCCTCCGCCGTGGAGGAGCAGACCGCCACCACCCAGGAGATGAACCGCACGCTGGAGGATGCGGCCGACGGCGCCGGCAACATCGCGGCGACCATCACCGGCGTCTCGGACGCCACCCGGCGCACCACCGACACGATCGACAGCACCCGCCACTCCGCCGAGGAGCTGGCGTCGATGTCGAAGCAGCTGCAGAGCCTGGTGTCGCGCTTCCGCTACTGAGGCCGGCACGGGGGCGCGGTGCGCGACTCAGCGCGCCGTGCCCTCCTCCGCGGCCAGCAGCTTCTGCATCGTCTCGTCCCAGCTCACCAGGCCGTGCCGGGTCCGGTAGTCGGCGAGCTCGGCCAGCACGTCGGAACCGACGCGCACCCAGCCGCTGTTCGGGTAGTAGGAGGAGATCATCTTCCGCCAGACCGAGACCGGCATCGCGTGCCGGGCCTCGCAGGCCCACGGGATCTGTTCCACGCCGAAACCGTTGCCGCTGCGGGTGAACACGGTGCCCGAGTAGAGAAACGTCAGCGGCACCTCGCCGGCGTCGAGCGCGTGCAGGTAGCGGGTGCCGATCACCTCGAGGTCGTAGGTGCAGGGCAGCGCCAGGTCGGTCTCGGTGCTGCCGGTGAAGCCCGGCACGGTGGCGTTGCAGTGCATCCACTGGAACGGCTTCAGGGTGTCCGCCCACCGCGACCGCTCGCCGAACAGCCCGCGCAGCCCGTCCTGCTCGGTGGGGGCGTAGCGGCGGCGCTGCGGCTCGATGCGCACCTGGCAGCGCAGCACGATGGCGTGGATGCGCCGGCCGGTGGTCTCCTCGACGCGCATGCGCGCGGTCAGCTGCGGCGCGATCGCGTACGGCTCGGCGAAGACGTCGAGGATGGTGAAGCGGTAGTCGCTCATGACGCGCCGGCCGGTGGGGCGGGGCGGCTGAACGCGCGTACCCGGGCGAAGAACTGCTCCATCGCCTCGTGTGCCTCCTGCCCGCCATCGAAGCCGCGCCACAGCAGGCGGAGCCGCCCGACGAGCTCGTAGCACGCGTCGACGGGCACCAGGTAGCACTCCGCGTCCGGCCGGTGCGCGTCCCCGGGCCGGGCCGGGCGGCGCACCAGCACGGCCTCGACGTCGGGTCGCAGCAGCGCGAGCTGCGGGGTACGCGTCACGATCCGGTCCCACGCCGGCAGCGGCAGGTCGGATTCGGTCGCACCGGCCGGGCCCGGATAGGAGGCCACCATCCGGTCCTGTACGGAGTCGCGGAACAGGAACGCGAGCCCGACCGGGATCTGCAGCTCGTCCCAGGCCCGTTCGTCGAACGCGGTCCCGGGCAGCGACAGGTAGCGCTCCGGCACGGCCCGGTACTGCAGCTTCGCGTGTTCGTCGGTGAACAACAGGTAGCAGGGGCGGCAGGCGCACAGCAACGCCCGGCTCTGCAGATCGACCACGTGCGAGTGCGCCGCGGGAACGCCGGCGGCGCACATGTCGCAGCGCTCCCCGGCGGCCGCGGCGGGGCCGCTCAGCGCGAGCCGGCGCAGCGCGGCCAGCGGCGCGCCGGCGCGGTCGGCGCCGCTCATGACGGGGCCCGCAGGGCGAGCGCCGTCAATTGACGCTCGGCTCGGGTCGGCGCCACACCTGGTAGAGATCGGCGCCGGTGCCGGTGCCGAAGACCCGCAGGACCCGGTCGGCCCGGACGTAGCTCGAGATCTCGGCGGTGACGTCCTGCAGGACGGCCGCCGTGGTGACGACCACGGGCAGGCGGCCGGCGTCGAGGAAGAGGTCGAGGGCGGCCTGCCAGTGGCCCGCCGCGCCGCGGTGCCGGACGTGCATCGCGACCACGTCGTGCCGCGGCAGCCTGCCCCGCAGTCCCGTGATCATGTTGTGTTGTGCGGGGTACGCGCCGGAGGCCACGCCGAAGACCACCAGCAGTTCGTCGGCGACGGCGAGCCGGGCCAGGCTGGCCAGCACCGCATCGTCGGCGGCGTCGCGGTCCTCCAGCACCGCAACCGTCGTCGTCGCGCCGCCGGAGGCCCATCCGTCGAACTCGGCCTGCACCCGCCACCAGGCCGCCTCGGGTTCGCGCACCACAATCGGCGCCGTGCACGTCGCCTGCACCTGGCATTCCTTCCGGCTCCCCGGGATCCGCCGGGTGACCGTTCTGCCGTCGCCGCGAGAGACCGCCGGCGACCGACGCTGAGAGATTCGTTGCCAGATCACGATGCCACCCTTTTGTAGTCACCACGATGCGTCCTACGCACGGTGACCAAGCCTGCACGGTGGATTCCGTTGCCGCCAGCCCCAAGCGTGTCCGCACACATGTGGCGCCGCTCCGGCGCGGTGATGTTCGCAAATGGCCTGGCCAGAGGCCCTTTCGGACACTTGTGTCCGGCCCACGCACGGGGTCGTACACCCTGGTGGGTGACGGGCCACGCTGGACGCCTGCGCGGGCGTGCGCGGAGCTCACGGCACGGCCAGGCCGGGGCGTAATGATACCTGGAGCAGCGGTGGGGGCGGCGGCGGCATCTCCAGGACGACGTCGGTGGCCTCCGGGGCCGCGGACCGGACGGCCGCCTCGATCCGGTCGGCCACCGCCTGCCGGGACGACCGGCATCCGCCGCCGGAGGGCAGGCGCAGGCGTACCACCCCGGCCTCGTCGATGCCGAGGTACTCCGGCTCGTCCACGAGGCGCAGCCGCGCCAGCGCCCGCCGGATCCGCTCGGGGGCGTCCAGCGGATGCAGATCGTGCACCAGCAGCAGGCTCTCCACGAGCGGATCGGCGCAGAGCCCCACGATCTGGTCGGCGGGGAGCAGCGCCGCGATCCGGGTCAGCCCGGCCCCGTAGAGGTGCACCAGGCAGCGGGTCAGCTCCTCGGCGAGGCCGGCGGCGCGCCGATCGGGGCCGGCGCGCAGCTCCGCCAGGAGCTGGTCCACCCGCTGGGCGGCCGCCTCGGCTGCGTCGGGTGCGGTCATCGTGACCTCCAGCTGATCGCGGGTGCGGGTCAGGTCGCCGCCATCCGTACGGTGAAGCCGCGAAGCGTCTGCACGACCGGCGCGAACCCCGCACCGGCCGGAACGGCACCGGCCGCCGGCGCCTCCATGAACGGCATGAACTTGTCGGGAAAGCCCGGCATGGTGCATCCGATGCAGATGCCGCCGACGTTGGGGCATCCACCCACGCCGTTTATCCACCCTCGCTTCGCGACGTTACACCGCACCACCTGACCCCAGCAGCCCACCTTGACCAGGCAGCTCGACGACCCGTACCCGGTCGCGAATTCGCTCTGGTCGTAGAAGGAGGCCCGGTCGCAACCGGCGTGCACGGTCGACTCGAACAGCCACTGCGGACGCAGCGACTCGTCCAGCGCGATCGTCGGCGCCTGCCCGCTGATCTGGTAGAGCAGTTGCAGGATGGTCTCGGAGAGGTTGTCCGGGTGGGTCGGGCAGCCCGGCACGCAGACGATCGGCAGCCCGGTCCTGGACTTCCATTCCCAGCCGAGGTAGTCGGGTACCCCCATGGCGCCCGTCGGGTTGCCGGCCATCGCGTGGATGCCGCCGTACGCCGCGCAGGTGCCGACGGCCATCACCGCGGTCGCCTTCGGCGCCAGCCGGTCGAGCCACTCGGTCGTGGTGATCGGCTGCCCGGTCAGCGGATCGTTGCCGAACCCGCTCCAGTAGCCCTGCTCCTTGTTGCCCTCGTCGGGCACCGAACCCTCGACGATCAGGATGAACGGGTCCAGCTCACCGCGGCCGGCCCGGTGGAACCACTCGATGAAGCTGTCCGCGCCTCCGTCGGGTCCGGTCTCGAACCCGAGGTACGGCCAGTGCAGCGCGATCTGCGGAACGCCCGGCAGGGCACCCAGGATCAGGTCCTCGATGCTGGGCTGCGTCGCGGCCGTCAGCGCCACCGACTCGCCGTCGCAGCTCAGGCCGCCGTTCAGCCAGAGGATGTGCAGCACCTGCTCGTCGCTGTCGGCCCAGGGGACGTTCACAAGCCGTCACCATCCGATCAGCGGTCGGCGCGGGATCCGCGGCCGGCTCGGTCCGCGATCCGGGTCTTGGGCAGGGTCCAGCGTGGCGGCCCTCGATCGAGGCGAGCCTATGCGCTGCGCCGGTCGCGGGAGAAGACGCCGGCCGCCATTGTCACCCGAACGGGTGAGTCCGGCGCCCGTAAGCTCGAACCGGTCGGGACAATCGGAACCGCGGAAGGGGGCGCGATGCCGGCGTCGCTCGAACCAGGCGTGGAGCACATCGAGATCCTGCCGATCGTGGTCGTCGCACAGGACTTCCCGGCGCGGCCTTCCGCGCTTCCGGACGTCCGCGACTTCGTGCGCCGGCAGCTGACCACGACCTCGGTGGCCGATGAGGACATCCGCACCCTGTGCGAGCGGGTCGCCGACGTGCTGCTGGACGCCGCCGGCGTGAGCGGCTCCATCCAGGTCTCGCTGCGGATCTTCCCGACGGCGGCCGAGGTGGACGTGCTCTTCGCGCCGGAGCGGGGCCCGGCGGACGATCGCACCGGGGTCGCGCAGGCCGCGGCGCTGCGCCACGTCGACGCGGCGCGCACCGGCGCCGAGCCGGCGCCCGGCCGCGGCGCCCGGATCGGTGCGCGCCGGCCCGAGCCGGACGCCACCGCACCGATCCCGGCGGCCGCCTCGCCCTCCTTCGCCGCCTGGCTGGCGGCCCGGCTGCGGGCCGAGGGACTGACCATGGAGGCGGCGGCCCGCCGGCTCGAGGTGTCGACGAAGACGATCAGCCGCTGGGTGAGCGGGTCGACCGAGCCCCGCCTGCGCGACCTCTACCGGATCCGCGACGTCTTCGGCGAGCCGCCCTTCCACTGACCCGCATCCACGTCCCACGCCGTAAAACCCTACTTGACAGATAGGTTTTGGGGAATAAGGCTTCGGGACATGACCACGACCGCACTGGACCTCACCGCCGACGTCGCGATCGTCGGCGGCGGTCCCGCCGGCACCTGGGCGGCGCTGACCGCCGCCGCCACCGGCGCCGACGTCCTGCTGCTCGACAAGGGATACTGCGGCACCTCCGGCCCGACCGCCTCCGGCGGCACCGGCGTCTGGTACGTCCAGCCGGAACCCGCGGCCCGAGAGCAGGCCATGGCCGGCCGGGAGGCGCTCGGCGGGCACCTGCAGGACCGGCGCTGGATGGCCCGGGTCCTCGACCAGACCTACGAGAACATGAACCGGCTCGGCACCGAGGCGCGCTACCCGTTCCCGGTCGTCGACGGCCGGGCCCACAAGCGCGGGCTTCAGGGCCCGGAGTACATGCGGCGGATGCGCTCCTGGATCAAGCGGGCCGGGGTGCGGATCCTCGACCACAGCCCCGTCACCGAGCTGCTGGTCGACGCCGCGGGCACGGTCGCGGGGGTGCGCGGACACCGCCGCCAGCACCACACCGGCTACCGGGTGCGCGCCCGCGCTGTCCTCCTCGCCACCGGCGGCTGCGCGTTCCTGTCCAAGGCACTGGGCTGCGACGTCGCCACCGGTGACGGCGCGCTCTACGCCGCCGAGGCGGGCGCGGCGATGTCCGGAATGGAGTTCTCCAACGCGTACGCGATCGCGCCCGCCTTCACCTCGGTGACCAAGACCGCCTACTACGGCTTCGCCACGTTCTTCCGCGGCGACGGGGCCCCGCTCGCCGGTGCCGGCAGCCAGGGCGGCCGCTCGGTCATCGCGAAGGAGCTGCTGCGGACCGGGACCGTGCTGTGCCAGATCGACCAGGCGACCGCGGAACAGCAGGCCCTCATGCGGTCCGGGCAGCCGAACTTCTTTCTCACCTTCGACCGGCTCGGCATCAACCCGTTCACCGACAGGTTCCCGGTGACCCTGCTGCTCGAGGGGACGGTACGCGGCACCGGCGGCATCCAGCTCGTGGACGACGACTGCGCCACGAGCGTCCCGGGCCTGTACGCCGCCGGCGACGCCGCCACCCGGGAGCTGATCTGCGGCGGCTTCACCGGCGGCGGCAGCCACAACTCGGCGTGGGCGATGTCGTCCGGCACCTGGGCCGGCCGCGGCGCGGCCCGCTTCGCGGCGGCGCTGGGCACCTCGGCCGTCAAGCGGCGGCTCACCGGCGCCGGCGGGGTCGCCGTGCGGCCCACCGGCGGCGGGACCTTCGGCGGGGACCCCTGGGCCGAGGCGCAGGACGTGCTGCGGCGCCAGGTGCACCCGTACGACAAGAACTACCTGCGGCACGGCGACCGGCTGCGCCCTGCGCTGGCCGAGCTGGACGAGCTGTGGACCCGGCTGCGCGCCGGCGCCGCCGCGGAACCGGACGGCACGCCCCGGCTGCGGCAGGCCGCCGCGATGGTCGCGCACGCGCGGTGGATGTACACCAGCGCGCTGGCCCGCACCGAGAGCCGAGGGATGGCCCGGCGAGAGGACTTCCCCGACCTCGATCCGGCCCAGCACCGCCGGCTCACCGTCGGCGGCCTCGACGAGATCTGGGTACGCCCGGAGTCCGTGCTCGCCCAGCGCCCGCAGCCGGCGGTGGCGTCGTGATCGAGGTCGTCTCGGCCGGCAGGTGCGTGACCTGCGACGTGTGCATCGCGGTGTGCCCGACCGACGTCTTCGACCGCGGCGCCGACGGCGTCCCGGTCATCGCCCGGCAGAGCGACTGCCAGACCTGTTTCATGTGCGAGGCGCACTGCCCGGCCGACGCGCTGTTCGTCGCCCCGCTCACCCACCCCGCACCACCCGGCTCGCCGCTGCGCGACGAGGACCACGTGGCGCAGACCGGCCTGCTCGGCAGCTACCGCCGGGAGATCGGCTGGGGCCGCGGGCGCCGGCCCGGCGCCCGCAACGCGGTCGGCCCCGAGCTGGGACGCGCCCGGATCACCCCCGAGCAGCGCCCCTGAGGCGCTACCAGCGGTGGGCGATGTCCACCACGATCCGGCTGTGCGTGCCGGGTCCGGCAAGCAGCATGACCCGGAACGGCAGCCGGGCGCGCACACCCACGGCGAAGTTCGTGTAGCCCTCGAAGGATCCGCCGTACACAACGTCGCGCAGTGTGTCGTAGCGCAGCACGTTGGCCACGCGGTCGCCGTCGCGCGCGTCGATCGTCGAGCCGTTGTTCGCGTCGTAGGCCGGGGCCATCAGGGTTACCCAGAGGTGCGCCCCGCCCGCCGTGTACGGGACGAGATCGACGCCCTCGCCGTCGGTGGGCACCTGGGCGCTGTAACGCACCGAGTAGCCCCTCGCCGTGCCGTTGAACTCGAACACCACCCGGTCCCAGCATTCATGCCGGCCGGTCTCCACGGTGAGCAGCGGTGCCGTGCTGAGCGAGCCGGCCGTCTTCTCCGCCGTACCCCAGGTGATGCCGCAGTACGGTGCGGCCGTCGTCGCGGCGGCCAGTGCGGGGACGGCCTGCGCGGCCGCCGGCGCGTCGCCCTGCCCGGAGGACCCCGACGGGGCCGAGCGGCCGCCCGCCGTGCCGCCGCAGGCGGCGAGCGCCAGGCACAGGGTCGCGGCCACGAGCGTCTTGCCAACCGACATTCGCATGTCGCACCTCCAGGTGACGGAAAACAGGAAGCCGGTCACCGTCGACACTAGGCCCGCGGCACAAGGCCCGGCTCATCGAAACGGTCGGAGGTGCGCCCGGCCTCCCCTGTCAGCTCCCGGCGGGACGGCCGGCCCGCGCGCGGGCGGCCTGACGGACCAGGTGGTCGCGCTCGGCGACGTCCGTGGCCCGGCGGGCCGCATCCGCGTACGCCGTGGCGGCGGCGGCCGGGTCGCCGCCGAGCTCGTGCAGGTGGCCGCGGACGGCGTGCCACCGGTGCCGCTCGCCGAGCACCTCGCGCAGCCGGTCGGTCTCGCGCAGGCCGGCGGCGGCGCCGAGGACGTGGCCGACCGCGACCGCGCGCCCGAGCACCGCCGCGGGGTCCTGGCGCACCGGGTCGCCGGTGAGGGCGACGAGGTCGTCGTACCAGGAGAGGATCTGCGGCCAGTCGGTCTCCTCGGCGCTCGCCGCGTCGTCGTGCAGGGCGGCGATGGCGGCCTCGATCTGGTAGCGGCCGGGGCGCCGGGCGGCCAGCGCCGACTGAAGGACGCGCACCCCCTCGGCGATCTCGCGGGTGTCCCACCGGCCGCGGTCCTGCCGGTCGAGCGTGACGATGCGACCCTCGCAGTCGAGTCTCGCCGGGAGGCGGGCGTGGTTGAGCAGCATCAGCGCGAGCAGTCCACGCGCCTCCGGCTCCTCGGTGGCGAGGGTGAGGCGGCGGGCGAGCCGGATGGCCTCCCCCGCCAGGTCCACCCTGCCGGCGTGGCCGGCCGTGTAGACGAGGTAGAGCACGCGCAGCACGACGGCGAGGTCGCCGGGCCGGTCCAGGCGGCGCCCGTGCAGGGCACGCTTGGCCCGGCTGATCCGCTGCGCCATCGTCGCCTCCGGCACGAAGAAGGCGTCGGCTATCTCCCGGGTGGTGAGGCCGCCGACGGCGCGCAGGGTCAGCGCCACCTGGGAGGCGGGCGGGAGGTCGGGATGGCAGCAGCAGAAGAGCAGGAACAGGGTGTCGTCGCCGACCTCGGCGGCGGCGGGCCGCGGCTCGGCGTACGTCGCCTCCTCCCGGCGGTGACGGGCGGCCTCGCTGCGGCGGGCGTCGACGAGCCGCCGGGTCGCGACCGTGACCAGCCACGCGCGCGGGTCGCGCGGCGGGTGCTCCGGCCACACCCGCAGCGCCTCCAGCAGCGCCTCCTGCAGCGCGTCCTCGGCGGCGTCGAAGTCCTCGCCGCGCCGGACCAGGCCCGCGAGCACCCGGGGGACGAGGACGCGCAGCGCGCCCTCGTCCATCCGTCGCGTGGGCTCGTCGATCACGCCGGGTCGGTCGTCGAGGGCGCCTCGGACATGACCTCCCGGACGTCGATCCACTCGTACAGCGGCTCGCCGCCCGGCCCGGGCTCCGAGGAGACGTAGGCCGCGAGCTCGACCGCGCGCTCGTACGACTCGACGTCGATCATGTACCAGCCCGCCACGAGATCGCTGGTCTCCGGCAGCGGGCCGTCGGTGGTGACCGGCGCGCCGTCCGGCCCGCCGTAGCGCACCCAGGTACGCGCCGGCGTCAGCGCCTGCGCGTCGACGTACTCGCCGTTCTTCTCCAGCAGCTCGCTGACGTGCCGGAGAAAGGCCATGTGCGCCTCCACGTCCTCGGGCGCCCACCGATCCATCGGGGGCACCGGACGGTGCGGCTCCGGGCCGCCGCGGTAGTGCTTGAGGAGCAGGTATTTCGGCATGTCGGTCTCCCGGTGTCGTGGGCCGCGTCTGCCGTGGCCCTTCACCTGATGAGCGGAGCCGGCCGGCGCTTCTCGACATGAAATCACCCAGCGGCGGGGAGCAACCCCTCCGCCTCGGCCCAGGCCCGCTCCCGCACCAGGTACGGCGGCATGATCCCGGCCGCCGCGTCGAGGCACTCGCCGCCGGTGGCGGCGTGGGTACGGGCGTCGGCGGCGTTGCCGGCGGCGACGAGCACCCGCGCCAGCAGCAGGTGGGCGCGGGCCGCTCCCCAGTGGTCCTCGAGCTGCTCCGCGGCGAGGACGGAGAGCATGGCGTGCCGGCCGGCCGCGACGAGCGCCTCCGTCCGCCCGGTCGCGGCCGCCGCGAGGTGCGTCTCGAAGTGCGCGCGGGCCAGGTGGTGGTGCAGCAGAGCCTCGCGGTGGGCGTCACCGGCGTAGCGCGCGCACAGCCGGGCGAGGACGGCCGCGGCGCCGTGCGGGTCCGCGGCGCGGGTACGGGCCGCCGCCTGCGCCAGCCCGGACCAGTACTCGTCCGCCGGGTCCGGCCGCGCACCGCCGGGGTCGGACAGCGCGGCGACGCGGTCCGCGCGGGCGGCGAGGTCGGCGTTCTCGGCCGGGAGCATGAGTCTGCGGCCGCACGACAGGTGCCGCGCGGCCCGCTCGGGCCACGGCAGCTGGGCGTACACCTCCGCCGAGGTCAGGTGCGCCAGCACCGCCCGCCGCCGCACCTCCGGACCGTGCCCGTGCGCCGAGAGTTGCGCCACCCGGGCGGCGAGCAGGTCGACGGTCGCGTCGGCGTCGTCGAAGCGGCCGGCGATCGCCTGCACCCGCGCCTGCGCCACGCGGACGTCGAGCTCGCTGGTGACCAGGAAGCCGCTGCCGGTCGCCTTGATCGCCGCCTCGAAGGCCGTGTCGAGGTGCGGGAACGGCTCGGTGAACATCGCGGTGAGCCGCCAGCAGAGATCGGGTTCCTCGTCGACGGCCTCGAGCGCCACCTCGCGCAGGTTCGCCTGCTCGGCGAGCACCCATTCGGTCGCGGAGTCCGCGGGGGCGCGCGGCGACACGGCCGGCGCCCACCCGTGCGTGGCGTCGAAGGCCGGCAGCGGCCGCTGGCCGTGTCCACTGAGCGCCGCGAGGGCCAGCTCGCGGTAGGCCCGGCGCAGCCGGTCCAGCGCGTCGTGGCAACCGGCCAGCAGGTCCGCGTCGCGGTTGAGCTGCGACTCCATGAAGGCCCGGACGACGGGATGGAAGCGGTACCTGGCCATCTCGAAGCGGCGGTCGCGCTCCGCCGGCTGGAGCAGCTGGGCGGTGGTCAGCATGGTCGCCAGCACGTCGCTTGTCGAGATCGGCACCTGGAGCAGCGGGCACAGCACCCAGGACGCGAACGACGGCGACCGCACGAGGGTGAGCAGGCAGATCGCCCGGCGCTCCAGGAGGCTGAGCCGTTCGAACTCCGCCGCGATGCCGGCCGTGACGGCGTCGTCCCAGCGACTCCAGTCGATGTCGGCGGACTTGACCCGCAACAGGGCGGCCATCAGTTCTTCCAGCGTGTGGCCGTCGTAGACGACCCGCTCCGCGACGCTGCGGATCGCCACGGGCAGCCGGCCGCACGCCTGTACCAGGCGGGTGCTGGCGGCGAGGGCGCTGAAGCGGTCCATCGTCGTCACGGCCGTCAGCATGTCGAGCGCCTCGTCCGGCTCCAGCGGCCCGAGCCGGTACGACCAGATACCGAGCTGGGGCCCGAGGTTGCGGCGGCTCGTGATGATCACCGCGCAGTGCGGGGTGCTCGGCAGCACCCCGATCACCTGCGCGGGGTCGCTGGCGGCATCGAGGACGAACAGGATGCGCCGGCCCGCGGTGAGCGCGCGGAAGATGCTCGCGCGCTCCGCCGTGGTCGACGGGATGGCGTCCGGCCAGTGCAGCGCCCGCAGCACGGTGGTGAGGATGTTGCCGGTCGCCAGGGGCTCGCCGGCGTCGTTGAGGTTGACCGTCACCGTCCCGGACGGATAGTCGGCGGTGAGCCGCCGGGCCAGTTCGTGCGCCAGGGCGGACTTACCCACGCCCGGCATGCCGTGTATCAGGATCGCGGCGGCGCCCGTCGCGGGACCGGCGACCCGCTGCGCGCGCATCGTCGCCAGCCGGTTCAGGATGGTCTCGAGTGCGTCGACGCGGCCGACCAGGGTGGACACCGGCCGGGCGGGCCCGTGCCGGCGGGGCCAGACGAGCAGGACGGCGACGGCACCGAGCACCGCCTGGAAGGTGAACAGGTATCGCACCCGCCACGGCCACACGAGCGCCGCCAGCAGCACGACCACGACCAGGATCAGGGCGACGAGGGTGTGGCGCCGCGCCTTCGCCGATGCCATCAGACCTCGGCGAGCCGGGCGCGCGCGGCGACGGCCGGCACCGCCGAGCCGGCGAGGCGGGTCGCCACCTTCGCGGCGGCGCGCAGATCGCCGCAGGCGCTGAAGTCGTCCGCGGCCTCCTGCCAGCGCATGACGGCGCGGCGCCGCTGGCCGTCCGCGGCCGGTCCGCCGGCGCGGCCGGCCGCGCGCAGATGGATGTCGCCGAGCAGCTGCGCCGCATGCGCCTTTCCGAAGCGGTGGTCCATGCGGGTGAAGGCGCGCAGGGCGTCGCGGGACTGCCGCAGCGCCTCGTCGTCGTGGCCGTACCAGTCCAGCAGCAGCGACGCGCGACGGTGTGCGATCCACGCGAGCCAGAGCCGCTGCGCCCGGCGCATCGCCCACTGCTCGGCACGGCGCAGCACCGCCTCGGACTCGTCCATGCGCCCGGCCTTCTGCAGGATGTAGCTCTGCGCCCAGTGCAGGCTCGCCTGCAGGGCCGGCGCCCGGTCGCCGAGGGTGTCGCTGACCCGGAAGGCCTGCGCGACGGTGCCGTGGCCGGCGACGGGCGCCGCCGGGGCGGAGGGGCGGCGGGACTCCAGTACGGCCAGGTCGCGCAGCGCGGAGACCAGCTCCTCGGCCTCGTCGGGCTCGGCCGCGTTGGCGCCGTCGACGACCTGCTCCAGCAGCGCCCGCGAGGACGTGTCGTCGTCGCGGCGCCGCGCCAGCAGCGCCAGGCAGCGCCGGGCCCGCATCGCGGCGACGGCGGAGGGCGTCGCGCCGGCCAGCGCGGCCTCGGCGAGGTCGCGTGCGGACTCGCAGGCGCCCAGTTCCGCCCTGATCTCGGCGAGCGTCGCGAGCGCGAGGCTCTCGCCGCCGGGCTCGCGTTCACGCACGTCGCGGGCCAGCTCGACGGCCCAGCGGCTGGTGCTCAGCGCCTGCGTGAGGCTGCCGGCGGCGAGGTGGGCCATGGCGGCCAGCGTCGCCGCCCGGACGTCCGAGCCGTTGCGCTGGGCGGACCTGTGCTCGTACCGCCTTTCGAGCCGGGCCCGGTCCTGCGGTCTGCTGTCCTCCTCGAACTGTGCCCGGGCGAACTGGAGCACGTCGTCGCTGACCTCGAAGACCGGTACGCCGACGGAGTCCGAGCTGGTGCGCGACAGGAAGCCCGAGATGAGCAGCCGGTCGGCGATCCGGCCGGCCCGGGCGTCATCGCCGTCGAGCATTCCGGCGAGCATCCAGAGCGCGAAGGCCGGCTTGTTGAGCACGCCGATCAGGCGCAGGCCCAGGCGTTCGTCCTCGCCGAGCAGGCTGTAGCCGACCTGTAGCGCGGAGCCGATGTCCGCGCGCGACGTGCCGGCGCCCTGCTGCCGGCGCCGGCCGGCGGCCAGCTCCGCGGCCGGGTCGTCGTAGATGCGCCGCAGGGCGTCGACGTCGGACGGTGACCGGTTGGCGAGTTGGGTCGCCGTCAGCCGGATGGCGTTCGGATGGCCGTGCATCGGTTCGACGATGCGCCGGCAGGTGTCGTCGTCGACGGTCCAGCCCGGCGGGAAGATCGCGCGGAGCAGCTCGACCGACTGCTCGACGGCCAGCGGTTCGAGGGTCACGGCGAACCACTCCGGTCTTTGCGCCAGCGCCGGATCCGAGGTGGTGACGATGACGGCGCATCGCGGGCCGGCCGGCAGCAGGCGCCGCACCACGCCGATGTCGTCCGCGTCGTCCAGGACGATGACGGCCTGGTAGCGCCGGGACAGCCGGTGGTACTGCCGGACCCGGCCGGCCGTGGAGGGCTCGACCGGGTCACCCGGCTGCCGCAGTCCGGTGATGAACGCGCCGAGGGCGTCGTGCACGATCTCGTCGTCGCCCCGTTCGGCACCGGCGGTGCCCTGCCGCCGGCTGAGGTCGGCGAAGAGCTTGCCGCCGGCGTACTGCCCGGCGAGCTCGGTGGCGACCACCGAGGCCAGGGCGGTCTTGCCGATGCCGTACGGGCCGACGATGACGGCGACCGGCACCTCGAACGACGGATTCCGGCTGGTCAGAAACTCGACGAGGCGGCGGCGTTCCTCGGCCCGGCCGACGAACGTCGGCGGGACGGGTGCCACCTCCCACGGCACGAGGTAGTCGCGGGGGCGTGCCGCCGAACGGCGCCGCAGGCGCCGCGGAATTCGCTTGGCCTCGGCGATCCGGGCGGTCAGGATATCGCGCACCGGGCGATCGCGAACGATCCGTCCGAGCAGGAGAGAAAGAATGGGTGCCGACAGCGCGGCGGCGATCAGCCGCGAATATTCCACCGCGCCGGTCGCGCGCAATAATGTTGTCGAGAAGCCGACGATCGCGAGCATTCCGGTGATCCACCTGAGCCACCGCGTCCTGGGGAGTACATGCTCGGCGATAAGTGAATTCGTCTCATGCTGTCCTCGACCCATGGTATTCCTCCAGCTCAGCCGGCCGACGATGCAATAAGCAGCGGTGCCGTCTTGCGGGCTTTCATGATGACTCATACGTGCCGCACGTGGCTATAGTTCGCCCACGACGGGTCCTCCGAATCATCGCCGGACGTCGATCGGTCTCCCCCGCGCCGGTCTGACCTGGTACTCAACCCACGCAGATGCAGTTGTCCACGCCGGAACGGCGGCCGAGCCGATCCGGAACGATTACCACGATCGTGGAACTGTCAAGGCCCGTCCCGGGTTATCGCACAAGCCGCCCGTCCTTCCCCTGTCCGGGTGAACCTAATGTCGTCGGGTGCACCCGTTGATGGCGACGGTCCGACTCGAGGAATCGATGGACGACTTGGATCTTCTCCGCGCCGAGTTCTCCGAATGGTTCGGCAATGCCCGTACGGTCGGAGTCCACGGCCAACATCAGACCCAGCTGCAGTCGCTGGGAAGTGTGCTGGAGCCCGCGTGCGCGGAGATCCGCGATCAGTTGCTGGCCCGCGACGGCGACGGTTCCGTCGGCGACGCCTACGAGCGGTGCCGCCGGGCCGACCAGCAGATCAACCTGCTGCGCCGGCTGTGGCGCTGGTACGCCGACCGTTTCGATCAACGCCACGACGACACCTTCGGGGACGCGCTGCGCGCCGCGGACGAGATCGTGTGGAGCAGCTGGCGCGAGATGTTCGGTCCCGCCGTGCACCCGGAAGGCCTCCCGCCCGCGCCGCTCGCCGCCATCGCGCCCGTGGACGTCGCCACGGCGAGTCCGCGTACCGAGGTGCCGCAGGAGCTGCGGGCGCCCCGCGATCCGTTGCTGGCGAAGTGGACGGCCGCCATGCCGATCCCCACGATCACGCTGCCGTCCGTGGTGGTGCGCCGCCCCTGGTGGCTCATCGTCGCGGTGCACGAGTGCGGCCATCAGGCACACGCCGAGGCGCTGCGGTCCGGGATCGCCATGGATGCGACCGGTCCGGCGCTGGCGGACGCGGCCGCCGCGGCGGGAGCGGGCATCGACGAGCAGGAGTCCTGGTCGTTGTGGGCGGGCGAGCTCGCCGCCGACGCGTGGGCCGTCACCCTGTGCGGCACGGCTCCGATCTGGTCGGTGATGGAGCTGGAACGCCGATCGGACGACCGGCTGCTGGAGTCGCCGGGCCGGGCGTACCCGCCTCCGCTCGTGCGCTGGGCGGTGGCGAACCTGGTCGCCGGCGGCCTCGGGCTGGGCGCCGCGGCGGACGAACACCGCGGGCTCGCCGACTCCTCGCCGTACGTCGGCCGGCTGCTGCAGCGGGCCCCGGCCGTCGCCGCGGCGCTGCTCGACACCCACCTCGGCACGACCACGCTGCGCCAGGTGGGCGCCGGCACGCCGCAGTGGCAGGTCGAGGCGCTGCGGTGGCGCACCGCCCTGCCCGCGAAGGCCGCGCCGTTCCCGCAGACCCGGGTGGAGTCCGCCCGGCTCTGCGCGGCCGGCGGTGCGCTCGTCTGGCAGGAGTCGGCCGGCAGGGCGTCCGGCGACGTGGCGGCGGAGCGCGCGCGGCTGGCCAGCCGGCTCCTCGACGTGCTGCCGAATTGCCGGCCGCCCGGGCGCAGGCGCGCGGCGCAGGCGACCAAGCAGGTGACCGCGGCGACCGAACTGGTCCTGGCCGACCTGCGGAGTGCCGGCTGGTGAGGATTCTCGTCGAGGCACACCGGATGGAGCCCGCCGAACAGCCGGGATGGTCGGTACGCATCGAGACGCCGGCGGCGGAACCGATGCTGCGGTTCATGCCCGCGCACATCGACAGCGACAAGCGGTGGTGGCCGATGCTCACCGCGGACGACGTCAGCAGGGCGCAGGCCTTCATCAAGCTCACCGAGCGCATCCTCGCCGCCGGCGGCGAGGGCGCCGACGACCCGGCGGCCCAGCCGGTGACCGTGGCCGACACCAGGGGGTACGGGCGCTACCTGCTCACCGTCCTGTTCGGCGAGGGCACCTGGCGCGGCGTGAACGAGTCCTGCGGGCGGAACAGGATCCTGGAGCTCGCGCTGCGGTTCCCGGCCGAGGACGCCGACCTGCACCGGCACCTGTGGGAGATGGTGCACGACGACGGCGACCCCGGCACGTTCCTCGGCGTCGACATGACCCGGCCGGTCGCCATCCTGCGGCAGACCGGGAACGCGCCCGCCCCGGCCGCGCCGCTCGGCCCGGTGACCGACGTGCCCCGCATGCTGTTCGGCGTCGGCGTGGCACTCAACGATCCCGAGGTACGCGCCGGCACCGAGGTGATGGGCATCATCCGCGGCCACGAGCGCCAGGGCAGCCTGCTCGACTTCCGCGTGCTCCCCCAGATGTCGCTGCACGACCTGGAGAACGAGCACCGCCGGTTCGCGCCGCACATCGTCCATATCGTGGCCCACGGCGCCTGGCGGCCGGCGCCCGGCCAGAACACCATCGCGCTGCGCGCCGAGTCCGGCGACACCGGCGGGGAGATCGCCGGCCACGTCAACGGCCGGCAGCTGTCGGCCGCCCTGCTCGACCCCATGCCGCCGCGGCTGGTCATCCTCAGCGCCTGCGAGACCGGGAAGGTCGACCTCGGCGGCGACGCGCTGGCCGCCGAGCTCGTCGACGAGGGCGTGCCGATCGTCGTCGCCATGACCGGCAGCATCTCCAACGCGGCGAGCCGGATCTTCGCGCGCGCGTTCGCGGAGGCGATCACCAACGGGGCCGCGCTGCCCGAGGCCACGACGAAGGCGCGGATCCGCACCTTCAACGACCCGGGCCAGATCAACGCGGCGACGATCGACTGGGCGCTGCCCGCGATCTTCGTCGCGCCGCACGTCGAGGAGGGCTTCCGGGTCGTCGACACGACGCGGGTGAAGCTGCTGAGAACCATCATGTTCAAGCTCGGCCTCGTGCTCGCCCCGGTGTTCTGCGCCCGCGAGGAGTTCTTCGGCTGGCTGAGCCGCCTGCTGGACCCCGGCGACGACCTGGCGGTGCTGCTCGCCAAGTCGCCGCAGCGGGAGTACCAGGTCGGCGGCTCGCGACTGCTGCGCGAACTCAGCGCCGCCACGCTGCGCGCCGGCCACGTGCCCTGCCACCTCGGGTCGTTCCCACCCGGCGTCATACCCCGCAACGAGGCGGCGCTGGCCCTCGAGATCATCGGCGCCATCGCCCGCACCCGGGCGAGTCTCGGGCTCGACGCCTACTTCGTCAGCGACACCCTCGCCGGCATCGAGGACGAGCTCGGCGACGCCGCACAGAGCAGCCGCAAACGCCCGGCGACGACCGAGGTACGGGCGATCCGGTTGAGATCCGACGTGCAGGGCTTCGACACCGAATGGATCCCGGAGGAGATCGCCAACTGGCTGCGGGTGGACCTGCTGGCCCTGGCCCGCGACGCCCGCACGCGGCATCCGTCGCTGTTTCGCGCCGACTGCCGGCCGGTGCTGCTGCTGGACGACGTGCATACCCTGACCGACGGGCCCCGGTACCTGAACGTGCTGCTGACCTCGGAGGGCGTACGGGCGGCGCTGAACCCGGAGGAGAACCGCGACAAGATCGCGGTGGTGCTGTTCACGAAGGACACGCCGGAGCTGCCGGGCGGCGGCGAGCCGTGGTTCGCCGGCCCGCAACGCCACCTGCAGGGCGCCGCGACCGCGCCCGTGCTGACCTTTCCCGACCTGGCGCGGCGCCGCAACGACCGGATCGACCTGCTCGCCTGGCGCTGGCTGCTGATGCACCCGGTGCCCGAGTTCGAGAAGGGCCCCCAGCAGGTCCTGACGCTGAAACCCGGCTGCGAGCGATCCTTCGAGGAGAAGGTGGACGAGACGACCAGGGACGCCACGACGGTCTACTCCCCGGAGCTGCTCAGCCGGCTCGCCGAGAAGAGCGAGCAGCTGCTCGCGGTGGCGGACGACGAACTGGCCCTGGAATCGTGGGCGGTCGGCGGCTGGGCCGACACGTGAGCGACGCCCGAGGCCCGGCCCCGGCGCCCGGACCGGCCGCCGGGCTGGACCCGCAGCCGATGCTGTGGCTCGCGCTGCCGCCGTACTGGACCGGGGAGGCGGCGCTGGCGGCCGGCTTTCCCGCGCCGCGGCTCGATCGACCACCCGGGCGGCACACCGCCGAGGACCTGGTGGCGTTCGTGACGGCGTCCGCGCAGCAGGGCCGGGCCGAGCGTCGCGGCGTGCTCACCGCCGACGCGATGTGGACGGCCGAGTTCTGGTGCCCGCCCGCCCGGCGGCGCATCGAGCTCGAGGCGGCCATGGACCGCTCGGGCCGCCAGGCCGTGGTGTCCGAGGCGCGGCGCATCGCCGGCCTGCTGACCCGGCTCGACCTCGACCTGCCGCTCGCCCCGGTGGTGCAGCACTGGGCGAGACTGATGCTGGCCGACGACGCGGACCGCCCCGATCAGGGCTTCCTGAACACCGTCCGGAAGCTCTGCCGGGCCGGCCGCCGCGATGAGGCGCGCGAGCACATCGTCGCCGCCGAGGCGCTGGCGCCGATCGCCTCCGAGGGGATGCAGGAGGCCATCGAGGCCGCGCACCGGCTGGTGCACCTGGCCAACCGTCGCTCGCACGACCGGAAGACCCTGGAGAGCTACCAGCCCCGCGCCGAGTGGAGCGCCCGCCTGCGCCGGCTGCTCGCCTCGGAGGGCTCCGAGCACTGGGCGATGCACCTGGTCGGGCTCGGCGGCACCGGCAAGACCTCGTTCGTGCGGTACGTCGCGTCCGGCGGATTCGCCGCCGACTGCGCGGTCGCGAACCTCACGGTCGCCCGGGTCGACTTCGACCACCTGAGCCCCGCCTATCCGGCGCAGCGACCGGTGCATCTGCTCGTGGAGCTCGCCGACGAGCTGGCGCAGGACGCCACCACCGCCGAGGGTGAACGCGCCCTGGCCGCCTTCTACCACTGGGCGCGCAGGGCGAACGCCGCCGCGGCCCGATCGGACGACACCGCGGAGCCGGTGGCGAGGGCGGTCGAGGCGTTCGCCGGGCTCCTGCGCACGGTGCCCGGCCCGGCGCTGCTGATGCTGGACACCTGCGAGGAACTGTCGAAGTTCGATCCCGCGGGAACGACGGACGCCGCGCTCGAGACCACGTTCGACCTGTTGGCGAGGGTGCACGCCGCGGTGCCCACGCTGCGGGTGCTGCTGTCCGGCCGGCGGCCCCTGTCACCCACCGGGCCCGCCTGGCGCAGGCTGGAGACGATGCCGGCCCTCGGCTTCCGCCGGGACGAGGCGGTCGCCTTCCTGGGCCGCGGCCATCTCGGCGCCGTCATGCCCACCGACCTCGCCGAGGCCGTCCTCGCCCTGTCGCCCGAGCTCGGCCGGCCGCGGCCCGGCGAGGCGCGGTTCAGCCCCTACGATCTGGCCCTCTACTGGCGCTGGTGGGCCGCGGAGAAGAACATCACGGCGGCCGACCTGCGCCGCTCCGGGAAGGCCGCCTACGTCGAGGCACGCATCGTCAACCGGCTGCACGGGTCGCTGACCGCCTGGCTGCCGGGCGTAGCCCTGCTCGGCAGATTCGATCATCGGATGCTGGCGCCGGCGCTGCCGGAGCGGGCCGACGCCGCCGAGGTGGTGCACGAGCTGGCGCAGCAGGAGTGGATCGACACCGACACGGACCCCGCCAGCCGGGCCCTGATCCTCGAGGTCGACGCGCCGCTGCGGGAGCTGCTGCTGGAGTGGGCCAGGACCTGTGAGCCGGCTCTGCTCGAGTCCTCGCGCCGGGCGCTGGCCGAGGCGCTCGCCGACCGGACCGCGTCGCTGCCCCTCGAACAGATCAGCACCGCGCACGTGCTGTCCGCGCTGCGGCTCGCCACCGTCGACGAGGCGGTGCTGCTGTGGGAGCGGCTCGAGGCCCGGATGTCCGACGCGCACGACTGGGCCTGGATGGCCCAGGTCTGCCCGCGGATCCTCGGCGCGGCGCGCGAGGGCCCCGACGCCGGTACCCGCCCGGACGTGCAGGAGGGCGTCGCCGGCAACAGCCTGCTCGTCGCGGCCGTGCGCGCGACGGCCATCGCGCTGGGGCTGCGCCGCGGCGCCGGTCTCGATCCGGCCGCCGCCTGGCGGGAGGTCGAGGCCTCGGTGGGCGCCCGCGGCGGCGCGATCGCGCGACGGCTTCGGATCCGCGCACGGCTGGGCCGCGCCGGGGCCACGATCGGATCGGGGCGGGCCCCGGGGACCGCGGCCGCGGTCGAACACCTGGCGCGGCTGATCCACGACGCGATGGACTTCCCGGGGCAGTTGGACGGCAGCGTGGTCGCGGTGGTGGAGGCGGCCGCCGACCACCGGGCGCCGCACGCCGGCCCGGCACCGATCGTGGCCGCCGCCGAGCGCTGGTCGGCCCTGACCCGCGATCCCCTGGTGCGGACCATGCTGCACGTCGCCCGAATCCGGCTGCTGGGGCAGCCGGTCACGGACGCCACGATCGACATCGCGCCGCCCGGCCCGGGCGGCGGACGGTGGGCGGACTGGCGCGCCCCGTCGAACCCCGCCACCCGCGTGCACCTGTACGAGGCCTGGGAGGCCTACGTGCAGGCCCGGCCGCTGCCCTCGTTGCCGCTGCGCCGGTGGGAACGCGCGGCCGAGGACGACCTGCGGTCGATCGACGGCGAACGGCTGCTGTCGCAGTGCCTTCAGCTGCGCCTGGGCTACGGGACGGTCCGCCGCGAGCGCCTCGACGGGCTCCGGCTGCTGGACGTGCACGACGCCGGCCGGCACGGCACCCGGCGCATCCACGACCAGGTACCCGCCCTGTTCGTGAGCATCAGCGAGGGCTACCTGATGCTCGGCGACCCCGACTCGGCGCAACGGGTGCTCACCCAGCGGCTGCGCGACGCCGGAACCGACCGCCGCGCCGAGCGGATCCGGCACGTCGCGCAGGCGGCGCTGCTGCGGCTCGCCCGGCGGCTGCGCGACCGGCGCCCGGTCGCGCTCATCGGGCCCGGCGCCGCCCAGGGGCCCCGCTGGGCCGCCGACGCGCTGATCGACGGCGTCGCACCGCCGGACGGCCACGATCCGGAGCTGCGCCGGTGGCACGAGCGCTGGCAGGCGTCGTTCGCCGATGTGACGACGGGACTGGTGCGGGTGCCGCCACCGCCGCACCTGACCGGCGGTGCCGCCCTGGACGGGGAACTGGTCGAGTCGCTGCGCGCCGATGCGGCGGAGGCCGAACGCGTGGGCACCGGCCTGGGACTGGGCGCGGTGCGGCGCCTGGCCGATGCGCTGGAGCCGGGGCATGCACCCGAACGGCTCGAGCAGGACTGGCCGCTCACCCGGGTACGGACGGCGCTCGCGGCGGCGACCACCCTCGACGACCTGCACCGGCGACTGCCGCCGGTGCCGCCCATGTACCTGGCGCTGACCGGCCTCGAGCTGGGCGAGCTGCGGGCGATGCGCGACCCCGGCGGTGCGCTCGCGCTGCTGACGCTGGCCGCCGAACGCAGCGCACCGCGCAGTCCGGTGATCGCGCTCCAGGCGATCACGCTGCTGGCCCTGGCCGTCGTGCACCGCGGCGACGACGGCACCCGGCCGGCACCGAAGCAGATCGTCCTCGACCTCAACGCCGCCTACGAGCGCATGCGCGAACACGCCGGCGGCGACGCGCTGCCGCCGTGGGAGGAGCTCATCGACTCACCCTCGGTGCTCACCGGGCCCTGGCACGGGTGGCTCGAGCGGATCAGGGTCGCGGTCGCCGGGCTCGCCCGGGGGGACGGCGGCGCGCCACCGGCGACCCCGGTGGACGGCCCGGTCGAGCTGTATCCCGGCCGGTTCGGTCCCCCGCAGCCCCAGGCGCCGGCACCGCAGCCGCCACCCGAGCGGCGCGCGGGGTTGCCCGCCACGCTCCGGGTCGCGGACCGCGCCCAGCTGACGATCCTGGCCGCGGCCGTGCGCCCCGCCGGCGCCTCGCGGGTCTCCGTCACGGTGCGTGCCCGGCCCCGCCGGATCGAGGTGAGCGTGGACCGCCTGCCGGCCGCCTGGCAGCCCGAACCGCCCGGCGTCCTCGAGCGCGGCGTGCGGCGGATGCTGGGCGGCCGCCCGCACGGCGTCGTCGCGATGGCGCCCGGCGATCTGGTGCCGGCCCTGCCCGACCTGGTACGCGACGTGCTGCTGGTCCGCGGCCCGCGCACGCTCGTCGGCCGGCTCCTGGTGCCGCCGGGCGACCAGGTCCGGTTCTGGGAGGCGGAGATCACGGCCCGCCTCGGCGTGGGTGCCGAGGTCAGCGGCCCCCGGTGGTTCCGCGAGTGGCGCCACCGGGTCCCGGCCGGGCCGGCGCCGTGCTGGCGTCCCGATCGCCCGGCCCTCGGCGACGGCGACGGCCCCGCGGCGGTGGTGCACCTCATCGGACAGCCCGCGCCGGGCCTGCCCGGGTTCCACGCCGACGCACCGCCGGCGGCCGACCCCGTCGTCGTCATGCCGGCCGGGCTGGCGCGGCGCGGGGCCGCCCTCGTGGTGGTGCAGGGCCGCGCGCACCCCGACCTCGCGACCACCGACCCGGTACGCGACATCGAGGCGCTGCGGTTCGCGGTGCGCTGCATGGACGCCGGCGTGCGGGCCCTGCTGCTGGTGCCGGCGCTGCCGGCGTCCGCCGAGCCCGCGATGGCCGGGCACATCGCGGCGCTGGCCGCCCGGCACACCGCGCCGAGCCACCCCGACCTGGTCGACCTCGCCGCCGACGTGCGCCGGGCGCTCGGCCGGGACCCGGGACACGTCGTGCTGTTCCTGAGTGAAGGAGAGAACCGATGAGCGCCGTGCACAGGATGACCGACCGGGTCCGCCGGTGGTGGGGAACGGAGTCCGAGCATCTCGTCTACCACTTCATCGCCGCACCGGCGGCCGCGCGGCCCGTCACCCGCGACACCTACGTGCGGCTCTGGCTCACCGACATGTTCCTCGCCGACGCGCGCCGCCAGGCGGCGGACGTGTTCCCGGCGCTACGTGCATCGGTCACGCTGTCCTTCGCCGGTGGCTTCGGCGCCACGAAGTCGACCGTCCTGCAGTCGCCGCCCGGGCAGGAGGCGCCCGGGCCGCGCTCCGGGAGCCTGACCGGCTGGCTGCCGTACGCCGGCGGAACCGTCGCGGTGCAGGCCTGCCTGTACTCGGTCAAGGCCAACGACGCGCTGCGGCTCGCGCTCGACATCGTCGGCGGTTTCGCGTCCCTGGTCGCCCCGTCGGTGTCGGCGCTGGCGGGAATCGGCGAACAGGTGGCCGCCGGCATCGACAAGGTCGAGTCCGCGATCGAGGAGGCCGGCGACAGCCCGGTCCTGCTGCTGGACAAGGAGTACGCCGGTGCCGGCGCCACCGTGGACCGGCTCGCGCCCGGGCACATCGTCGTGATCAACACCCCGGCGCGCGACTTCGACGTGGACAAGCTCGACCTGGTCTCCGGCGGCCTGCGGTACCAGGGCGCCCCGCTGGACGGCGTGGACTACCTCCTGATCGAGATCCAGTCGGTCCGTGAACGCGACGACTGGGCGTTCCCGGAGCTCGACGAGCTGCTGCGGGCGGCCAAGGAGGCGCAGCTGCGCCACGAGACCAACCGCTTCGAACGGCTGCGCGACGAGTTACTGGTCCGCATCTACACCTCGCCGGACCTGACGCCGGGCGACCAGCGCCGGGTGGCCACCACGATGAGGGCGGAGCTGGACGACGCCGCGCTGGGCGCGGCCGCCCGCGACGAGGCCGTCTCGATCGCCGGCCTGATCGAGCGCCGGGGCCTGCCCCCGGCGGAGGCGGTGGCGAACCTGACCCTGCCGGAGCTGCTGAGCTGACCCGGGACGCGGACCGGGGCCTCCCGTGCGGGAGGCCCCGGTTCCGTGCTCGTGCCGGGCGTCGTCGTTACCGGGTCCAGTCACCCTGTGCGGTCCGCACGGGCGTCGGCGCGGCGGCCGCCGACAGCGTCGAAGCCGCGGCGGGGCGCGGCGGGATCGACGAGGTGTCGTACGCGAACGTCGCGACCGCCGTGGCGACGGCGTCGGCGTTCTTGTCGATGGCGAACGTGTTTACGTTGCCGAACAGCCGGTACACCCGCCGGAGCTGGGCGTAGACCGCGGCGTCGGCGCCGTTGCGCTCGGGGGTCAGGCTGTCGCAGGGTGCGTGGTAGCACGGGTCGTACTGCTGGCCCGCGATGCCGCCCCAGAGCGCGACGTCCGCCTCGGTCTTGACCACCTCCGCGCCGGTGAACAGGCCGCCGGCCGGGATGCCGGTCGCGATGAACGGCCCGTAGTCGGAGCGGCCGGTGAAGTCCGCCGCCGCGGTGGCCTGGCGCTGCGAGGCGAAGTAGGCCTGAAGGACGCCCTCGATCTGCGCCGATCCGGCCGGCCCGGGACCCGCGCCCTCGGCGGCCGAGTCGTCGCCGTCGTACACGCCGAAGGTGTAATTGGGCGAGCCGATCATGTCGAAGTTCAGGTACAGGGCGATCTTGGCGTGCTCGGCGTCGCTGAGGTTGTTCACGTAGAACGTCGATCCGGAGAGGTTGGACTCCTCGGCGCCCCACCACGCGAAACGCACCTTGTTCTTCGTCTTGAAGTCCCGCATCTGCAGCGCGACCTCGAGGATGCCGGCGCTGCCGGAGCCGTTGTCGTTGATGCCCGCCGTGTCCGGTTCGGAGTCGAGGTGTGCCCCGACCATCACCACCTCGTCGGGGTTGCCGTGGCGCGACTCGGCGAAGACGTTCTCGGTGTCGCGCACCTCGGCGATGGTCTCGGTCGTGATTGTCACGTTCAGGCCCGGCGTGCCGGCGAACGCGACGCCCTGCGGGTACGAGATCGAGACGGCGGGGATGCCGACCGGGTTGCCCAGCGTGCCGAAGAAGAGATCCTGGCGATCCGGCCCGGTCGTGTTGCCCTGGTTCATGACGATCGCCCCGATCGCCCCGGCGGCCTCGGCGTTCGCCACCTTCTGGCCGAACGGGCACGTGCCGCGCTGCAGCAGCGCGATGTTGCCCGCCACGCCGGCGAAGTCGGTCGCCTCGCAGCCCGACGTGCTGGTGTTCGGCGTCGTCAGCTGCAGGTCGACGGGCACGACCGCGCCGGTCGCGGTGCCGTCGCCCGAGCAGTCCAGGACGTCGTAGTCCTGCTGGTCCACATAGGTGGTCGGGGTCGGTGCGTTCTGGACGAAGGACGAGCCGCTGTCCTCGCAGAAGTTGAACTGGAACGGCTGGCGGGTGACGCGATATCCCGCCAGGCGCATCAACGTCGCCACATAGTCCGCGCTGCGGTCGTACCCCGGCGTGCCGGACGCCCGGTTGCCGCCGCTGTGCGACGCGATCGCCTGCAACGCCGTGAGGTGGCGCAGCACGCCGCCGAGGGTGACGGATTTGGTGAGTTGTTTGACTCGGTTGCCGCTGGACGTCGCCTGCGCGGGGCCGGCGACGACGAACGCCCCCAGCAAGACCGCCACGGCGGCGATGCCGCCCAGACGTCGTCGTGACGAGCGAGACACCACGATGTGTTCTCCCCTCCGGAAACGATGGTTCCGACATCCAGCAACCTAGATTCGTCACCGAAAGTACGTAAGGGGTCACACGGCCCTCCCCCACCGTCCGATTCGGACCTCGGGGGCGACCGACCGTCTCGTCTGCCGCAACTCGCACCGTACGGGCTGAAACCTATTGGAATACCTCAATCCCTCCCGGTCGTCCACGGGCCGCGCCAGCCGCCGACGTCGGCCGTCAGCGCCTCCGCCGCGGCCGGGCCCCACGAGCCCGGCGCGTAGGGCTGCACCGGCGGCGGCGAGTCGAGCAGCGGCTGGAGGATCCGCCAGGTCTCCTCGACGCCGTCCTGCCGGGTGAAGCGCGTGCTGTTGCCGGCCATCGCGGCCCGCAGCAGCACCTCGTACGGCGCCGGCTCGTCCCCGCCCTGCTGCGCGAACTCCATGTCGAGGGTGATCGGCTCGGGAAGGGGCGACTCGGTCCGGTGCGCCTCGAGGCGCATCTGGATGCCGGTCGACGGGTCCAGCTTGATCACGAGGTCGTTGCGGTCGGGGCTCCACTCGCCGCGCGGCCGCAGCCCGAGCCGCGGCGGGCGCTTGAACACGAGCCGGAACTCGGTCTGCGTGACCGGCATCAGCTTGCCGGTCCGGATGAAGAACGGGACGCCGGACCAGCGCCAGTTGTCGACCTCCAGGCGCAGCGCCGCGTAGGTCTCGGTGGTCGAGTCCGCGGCCACGCCGGGCACGTCGCGGTAGCCGTCGTGCTGACCGCGGACGTACCGGGCGGGGTCGGCGTCGACCACGGCGCGCCAGAACGCGACCTGGGCGTCCTTGATCGAGTCGATGCCGCTACCGGCCGGTGGCTCCATGGCGCCGGCCGAGAGGACCTGCATGAGGTGGTTGACGACGACGTCGCGCAGGGCGCCGACCGGGTCGTAGAAGTGTCCGCGGTCGGCGACGCCGAAGCTCTCGGCCATGGTGATCTGCACGGACTCGACGTAGTTGCGGTTCCACGCCGGTTCGAGCATCGTGTTGGCGAACCGGAGGTACAGCAGCTCGTCCAGGCCCAGCTTGCCGAGGAAGTGGTCGATGCGGAACAGCTGAGCCTCGTCCACGTGCTCGTGCATCTCCGCCGCGAGCGCCCGCGCGGACTCCAGGTCGTGGCCGAACGGCTTCTCGACCACGATCCGGCCGTCGCGGATCAGGCCGGCGTCGCCCAGCCCCTGCGCGACGCGGCCGAACAGGAACGGCGGGATCTCCAGGTAGTACACCGGCGTCCGGGCGCCGCCGATCGCGTCGGCCACGGCGGCGTACGTGGCCGGGGCGGCGAAGTCGCCGGCGAGGTAGCTGGTGCGCGCCAGGAACCGGTCGAACACCTGATCGTCGATCTTCTCGCCGGCACCCTCGATCGCCGCGCGGGCGTGCGTGGCGAGGTCCTCGCGGCTCCAGCCGTCGACGGCGACCCCGACGACCGGGCAGTCGAGCAGATCGCGGGCCTCCAGCCGGTACAGGGCCCGGAACGTCATCACCTTGGCCAGGTCCCCGGTGATGCCGAAGATGACCAGGACGTCCGCGGAACGTGGATCGCTTGCCATGAAGCCGCCTTTCTCGCAGCCGCCTACGGGCTGCTCCAGTCGATGCGTGGTACATCCACGGCGGAGGGGTGCAACAGCTTGGCCGAGCGGTGCGCCGGCCGCAGGTAGAACTCCTCCGCCCAGGCCAGGAACGCGCGAAGCTCCGCACCCGTGTTCGCCAGCAGTTGTGCGTGCACGCCGAGCCACGCCGTGAACGCGAGCCGGCCGTCCAGCTCGTGCCGGCGTGCGCCGATCTCCGCGACGGCGGCCTTGCGGCCGATCATCGCCATGATCCCCTTGTCCTGGTAGTGGAACGGTTGCCGGTTACCTCCCTCGAGGTCGGCGATGATGTTCCCGGCGGCCCAGTCGCCGGCCTGCTGCGCGACGCTGCCGAGCTGCGGTAGCAGCGCGCCGTCGCGGTCGGGAATGTTGGCGACGTCCCCGACCGCGTACACGGCGGGGAAGCCGGGCACGCTCAGGTCGGCGTCAACGTCGACCCGCCCACCGCGACCCTGCGGCAGGCCGGACTGCCCGGCGAGCGGCACCGCCTGCTCGCCGCCGCCCCAGATCGTCAGGCGGGTCGGGACGCTGGTGCCGTCCCCCAGCACCACCCGGTCGTGCGCGACCTCCTTCACGGCCGTTCCGAGGCGCAGCTCGACGCCGCGGCGCCGCAGCTGGCGTGCCGCGTAGTCGTGCGCCTCGGCGGAGAACGCGCCGAGCACGGCGTGCCCGTGATCGACGACGATCACCGTGGCCCGGGCCGCGCTGAGCTGCGGGTGGACGTGCGGCATGACGTCGTGCGCGAGTTCGGCGACGGCACCGGCGATCTCCACGCCGGTGGGCCCGCTGCCCACCACCACGAAGGTCAGCGCTCCCTCGTCGATCAGCTCGGGCTTCGCGGCGGCCTCGCGGAACAGCTCCAGCAGCCGGGCCCGGATGCGTTCGGCGTCGGAGAGGCTGTAGAGCGGGAACGCGTACCGCTCGGCGCCGGGGGTGCGGAAGAAGTTCGGGGTGGCGCCCGCGGCGAGCACGACGGCGTCGGCGGCGAGGGTGGTGCCGTCGGCCAGCGTCACCGCCGGCGCGCCCGGGTCGAACGCCGCCACCTCCGCGGTGCGCGCCTCGATGTTGTCGTGCCGGGCGAACATCGCCGCCAGGTCGAACTGGATGTCGCGCGGCGTGAGCTCGGCGGTGGCGACCTGGTACAGCAGCGGCTGGAACTGGTGCCGCCCGGTCCGGTCGAGCAGGGTGACCCGGGCGCGGGGCTCGCCGGCCAGACGCTTCGCGCAGGCCACACCGGCGAACCCGCCGCCCACCACCACGACGTGCGCCTGGGCAGGCCGGCCTGCCTCGCCCATTCGGATGCCCCCTCGCGCCGCGATGTCGTCGGCATCAGCGTCGAACACGGGACGCGGCGACACGTCATCCCCGGTGGATGAGATCCGGGCGGCGCTCCGGCGGTCCGCCCGCGCGGTTCATCCGGCCCGGACGATGCCCACGTCCGGCACGGAGGCGACGGTGTGTGCAGACGATGCCGAGCCGACCAGCCAGCGGTCGGCCACGCGGTAGGGAGGGGCTTCACCTTGAGCGGCCTGAGGATGCTTGCCGAGCCGATCCTCGCGGAGCCCGCCCAACTGCTGCCGGCGCGCCAGCAGATGGCGTTCACCCTGATGTTCCACATCATCTTCGTGCCGATCGGGGTGGCGCTGCCGGCCCTGATGCTGATCGCCAACTACAAGGGCCTGCGCGGCAACGACACCGTCGCGCTCAAGCTGGCCCGGCGCTGGTCGCACGTCGCGGCGCTCACCTTCGCGGTGGGTGCGGCGTCCGGCACCGTGCTGTCGTTCGAGATGGGCCTGCTGTGGCCCGGCCTGACCGGCCGGTTCGGCGAGGTGTTCGGCATACCGTTCGCGATGGAGGGCGTCGCGTTCTTCCTGGAAGCGATCCTGATGGCGGTGTACGTCTACGGGTGGCGGCGGCTGCGGCCCTGGACGCACTTCTGGCTCGGGCTGCCGATCCCGTTCGTCGCGCTGGCGGGGACGTTCTCCATCATCTCGGCGAACGCCTGGATGAACACGCCGGCCGGGTTCACCGTCGCCGCCGACGGCAGCATCACCGACATCGACCCGGGCGCCGCCATCCTCACCGACGCGCTGCCGTACGAGCTGTCGCACTTCGTGCTGGCGGCGTACATGGCCGCCGGCTTCACCGTGGCGTCGGTGTACGTCGTCGGCTGGCTGCGGGGCCGCCGCGACCGGTACCACCGGCTGGGCATCCTGATCCCGCTGACGGTCGCGGCGATCGCGACCCCGCTCCAGCTCGGCGCCGGCGACCTGGCGGCCGTCGGTGTCTTCCAGGACCAGCCGGCGAAGTTCGCCGCCATGGAGGTGGTGACCGAGCCGGGCAGCCATCAACCGGAGATCCTGTTCGGCCGGTACGACAGCGAGACCAACACGGTGCGGGGTGGCATCAGGATTCCCGGGCTGAACTCGTGGCTGGCCGGCGGCAGCACCGACACCTACGTGCCCGGCCTGTCGGAGATGCCCCCCGACGAGCGGCCCTCCAACGTCAACATCGTGCACTGGGCGTTCGACGTCATGGTGGGCATCGGGACCGTGCTGCTCCTGCTGGTGGTGTGGTTCGTGATCGCGTACTGGCGGCGGCGCGACGTGCCGCACTCCCGGCTGTTCCTGTGGGCCGCGGCCGGCTCGGGCGTGCTGACCTACGTCGCCGTCGAGGCCGGCTGGATCGTCACCGAGGTCGGCCGCCAGCCGTGGGTGGTCTACGGCCACCTGCGCACCGAGGACGCGGTCACCCAGGCCGACGGCGTCTGGGTGAGCTTCACCGTCATCGTGGTCCTCTACACGCTCGTCGGCGCCGCGACCGTCGCCACGCTGCGCGCGATGTCGCGGCGGTGGCGCCGCGACGACGAGACGCCGGACGACGCCGTGCCGTACGGGCCGCGGCCCGCCGTCGCGCCCGAGGACGAGGCGGCGGCGCGGTGAACACCGCCGAGGCCGTCGCGGTCATCATGGTCCTCGCGATGACGCTGTACGCCTGCTCGGGCCTGGCCGACTTCGGGGCCGGGCTGTGGGACCTGACGGCCGGCGGCCGGGAGGGCGGCCGGCGGCCCCGGGCGCTTATCGACGCCGCGGTCACGCCGGTGTGGGAGGTCAACCACATGTGGCTGGTCTTCATGCTGATCCTGTGCTGGACCGCGTTCGGGCCCGCCTTCGCGGCGATCATGACGACGCTGTTCGTGCCGCTCACGCTGGCCGCCGTGGGGATCGTGCTGCGCGGTGCGAGCTTCGCGGTGCGCAAGGATGCCGCCCGCACCGGCGCCCGGCACCTGGCCGGATGGCTGTTCGGGCTCGGATCGGTGCTCACCCCGTTCTGCCTGGGGCTGACCCTGGGCACCCTGATGACCGGCCGGGTGCCGCTCGCCGGCACGGGGTCGGCGCCGACGGCGGAGCCGGACTGGCTGACGGTCACCGCGGTCCTGGTCGGGCTGCTGGCGGTCGCCACCGGCGCGTTCGTCGCCGCCGGCTACCTCGTGGCCGAGGCCGGCCGGCGGGGCCTGCCGGCGCTGGCCGCCTGGTTCCGGGCCAGGGCGCGCGTCGCCGGCGCCGCCGGCCTGGTGCTGGGCATCGCGGCGCTGACGGCGCTCCGCTTCGACCAGCGGCGGATGTTCGACCTGCTGGTCGGGCGCGGCTGGCCGCTGCTGACGATCGGCGTGCTGGCGCTCGGCGCGACGTTCTGGCTGGCCGGGCGGGGAGGGGGCCGGGGCCGGGGCACCCGCCCGGCCGCCGTGGTGGGCGTTGCCGCGCTGGTCTGGGCCTGGGCGGTGGCGCAGTACCCGTACCTGCTGCCGTTCACCCTGACCATCGAGCAGGGCGCCGGCGCGCCCGCCACGATGCGCTGGGTACTGGTGTGGTTCGGCGTGGCGGTGCTGCTGGTCGGGCCGGCCCTGGTCCTGGTGTACACCCTCGACCAGCGCGACCGCCTGGGCGAGGACCCCACCACCGCGCGTGAGGAGCCGCCGCTCGGCTCAGGCGAGCCGGCCGGCCAGGTGGTCACCGACCCGTAGGGCGTTGGCGATGGCCGTCAGCGACGGGTTCACCGCCCCGATGCTCGGGAAAAAGCTCGTGTCGACCACGTACAGGTTGTCCAGGTCGTGGGCCTTGCAGTTGACGTCGAGCGCGGAGCTGCCCGGGTCGGTGCCGAACCGGACGGTGCCGGCCTGGTGCGCGGTGGCCCCGATCGGCATTCCCTTGTGCAGGTAGACGCTGTGGTCGAGCAGGTGCCGTTCCTGCATCCCCAGCCTGCCCAGCATGCCCTGCAGCTTGCGCCGCAGCCGGTGCAGGCCCTCGACGTTGTTCTTCTCGTCGAGGGTGAGGCGGATCTGCCCGTCAGCCTCGAGGGTGACCCGGTTGTCCGGCCGCGGCAGGTCCTCGCCGCAGAGCCAGAAGTCGACGGCGTGGTGCGCGAGCACCTCGAACGGCATCTCGGGCGACACCCGCCCGGCCCAGCGGGGCGCGTTCGCCTTGATCTGCTCCGCGTCGCTCTTGCCGAGCATCTGGATTCCGCCGAGCGGGTAGTCCCAGTCGTCGGCGCCGAGGTACCAGTCGTTCATCGCCAGGGTCTTCTGGAACCGGGTCGGGTTCGGCTCCTTGGAGACGCCCATGAGCGCCAGGTTGTTGTGCCGCATGTAGTGCCGGCCGACGACGTCCGAGCTGTTGGCCAGCCCGCGCGGGTGCCGGTCGTTGGCCGAGCGCAGCAGCAGCGCCGCCGAGTTGATCGCGCCACAGGCGACGACGACGATGTCCGCGCTCAGCCGCACGGTCGTCCCGTCGCCGAGTTCGGTGACGACGGCCGTCACGCTGCGGCCGGTCGGGTCGGTCTCCAGCGTGCGCACGTCGGCGTTCAGCATCAGCTCGAGGTTGGGGTGTGCGGCCAGCGCCGGGTCGACGCAGATGACCTGCGCGTCCGACTTGGCGCCGACCAGGCAGGGGAACCCGTCGACCCGATCGCACCGCATGCACACGCTGTCGTGGGTGGCCTGGCCGTCCTCGTCCTGGGTCAGGTTCACCCCGATCGGCAGGTGGAACGGGTGCAGGCCCTGCTTCTCCAGGTCGTCGCTGAGCTGCTGGATGCGCGGCTCGTGCCGCACCGGCCCGAAGCGGTACGGCGCGCTCGCCGGGCCCTCCGTCGGGTCCTCGCCGTGCCGGCCGTGCACCAGGTAGAGGTGCTCCGCCTGCGTGTAGTACGGCTCCAGGTCGGCGTAGTCGATCGGCCAGGCCGGGGAGAGTCCGCCGTGGTGGCGCAGCTCGCCGAAGTCCTGCGGCCGCAGCCGGAACAGCGCCGCGCCGTAGAACTTGGTGTTGCCGCCGACGTAGTAGTTCACCTCGGGCGGGAACTCGTTGCCGTGCCGGTCGAGCCAGAACTCCGGCGCCCGGTACTTGCCCTTGACGAAGACGGCGGTCGACTCCCAGTTGTCGCGTTCCCGGGGCAGGTAGGTGCCGCGTTCGAGCAGCAGGATGCGCCGGCCGGTGGAGGCCAGCCGGTGCGCCAGGGTTCCACCACCGGCGCCGGTTCCGATCACGATCACGTCATACGACTGGTCCGACACGAGAGCCTCTCCAGGGACAGCGGGCACGTTCCTCAAACCTGGATGACCAAGGCCGCGATCACCTCATCCCGACCGGATGACGTCCTATGGCGTACGGCCGAGCCACTGCTGGTTGGTGCCCGCGCCGCAGGCGTACTGGATGAGCCGGACGCCGTCGGCGGTGCCGCCGCTGATGACGTCGAGGCACCGGCCGCTGTGGCGGGCCACGAACCGCTGGTACCCGCCGCCGGCGTCCTGGACCTGCCACTGCTGGTTGGTGCCCGTACCGCAGGCGAACTGCACGACGCGGGCGTTGTCGGCGGTGGACCGGTCGGCCACGTCCAGACACTTGCCGCTGTGCCGGGCCTCCAGCTGCATGTAGCCGTTCCCCAGGTCGACGCGCCGCCACTGCTGGTTGAGGCCGGCGCCGCAGGCGTACTGGATGATCTCGGCGTTGTCGGCGGCCGACGCGCCCACCACGTCCAGGCACCTGCCGGAGTGTCGCGCCACCACGTTGAGGTAGGAGCCCGGCGGCCCGGTCACGGTGCCGGCCGCCGCGTCGATGACCAGCGACGGGTAGTAGTCCAGCGCCATGGTGGTGGAGCTCGGGAAGCGCAGCGGCAGCCAGACGTAGCGGGAGTCGTTCACCGTGCCGCCCAGGGAGTTGCCCCACCGGTCGCCCAGGTACAGGTACGAGGTGGCCGACGTGCCGGCGATCGCCAGCACGTACGCCGTCTGCGAGCCGTAGGCGGTCGCGTCGCCGGCGTTGCGCCAGGCGCTCCAGGTGCCGGTGATGGAGGTGGTCGAGGAGTACTTCTGCTGGTTGGGACTCCAGCCGGTGGCGCCGGAGGTCAGCATGAAGTAGACGCCGTTGCGCTTGAACAGCGCCGGCGCCTCCCGGACGGCGCCGGGCCAGCTGCGGACCAGGGCGGCGACGCCGGTGTAGTCGGCGGTCAGCTGGTAGACGTTCAGGTCGGCGTTCTCGTTGGCCGCCGAGACCATGTAGCCGGTGCCGTCGTCGTCGACGAAGGTGGTGATGTCCCGCGACATGTGCGTGCCCAGCGGCCGGAAGCTGCCCCGGTAGGAGTAGGCGCCGTCCACGGTGCTCGACACCGCCACCGCGGCGCGGGCCTGCCCGTAGTCGGTCGCGGTCTCCTTGTGCATCCACATGACGAACTGCCCGGTCGCGGCGTTGTAGATCACCTTGGGGCGCTCGATGTTGGCGGACGCCAGCTCGCCGGCGGACGCGCTGGTGAGCACGTGATTGCGGAACTCCCACGTCCGCAGGTCGCTGGAGCGGTACGCGGAGACGTACCGGAAGGTGTTGTCGGCGTTGCGGTTCTCGCCGAACCAGTAGTGATAGCCGCCGACCTTGATCATGCCGCCGCCGTGCGCATGCACGACGGCGCCCGTGGTGTCGGTGAACCGGGTCGCGTTGGTGACGGTCACGGCGGCCGCGCGGACGGGTCCGCCGGTGACGGCGAGGACGGTGACGCTCGTCGCGAGCGCGGCCACCAGCGTCGCGAGCCGATGCCGGTTCGGTGTGACACCCATGGGAACGCCCTCCGGGGCAACATACTGATGCAGGTCTATGTGACCGTTAACACAGATTGCCCGCGTGTTTCCCGTCTGTCAACGGCCCGGCCCTCGCTACCCGCGGCCGTCCGCCGCGAGCAGGTCGCGGACGGCCGCGGCATCCGCGAGATCCAGGGCCCGCGCCGCGGCCGCGGCGGCCTCGGCGAGGACGGTGGCGCGGACGGCCTCCTTGACGCCCGGCACCGACCGCGGCGCCACGCTCAGCTCCCGCACGCCGAGCCCGATCAGCAGCGGCACCGCCGCCTCGTCCCCGGCCAGCTCGCCGCAGACCGCGACCGGGACCCGGCCGCCGGCGCCCCGGCACACCGCGTCGATGAGCCGGAGCACGCCGGGATCCGTGCCGTCGGACAGGCCGGCCAGCGCGGCGTTGCCGCGCTCGGCGGCCAGCGCGTACTGGGCCAGGTCGTTGGTGCCGATGCTGACGAAGTCGACGTGCGGCGCGAACGCGGCGGTCTTCAGCGCGGCCGCCGGCACCTCCATCATCATCCCGACCCGCAGGCCGGACGGGGTGCCACCGCCGGCGCGCGCGAGTGCTTCGTCGAGCATCCGGCGCGCGCGCAGCACCTCGGGCACGGTGCTGACCATGGGAAACATGACGCTAACCGGCACCTCGCGCGCCAACCGGACGATCGCCAGCAGCTGTTCGCGGAGCAGTTCCGGGTGCTCTAGCGAATGCCGGATGCCCCGCACGCCCAGGAACGGGTTGTCCTCGGCGGCCGCCGGCACGTACCGCAGTGGCTTGTCGCCGCCCACGTCGAGCGTGCGCACGGTGATCCGCCGCCCGCCGAGCGCGTCCGCGATCTCCCGGTAGGCGGCCAGCTGCTCCCCGGCGTCCGGCGCCGCGTCGCGGCCGAGGAACAGGAACTCGGTGCGCACGAGTCCCGCCAGGTCGGCGCCGTGATCGGCGGCGGCGCGCGCGTCCGCCGGCGATCCCACGTTCGCGCCGACGGCGACGGGCACGCCGTCGCGGGTCATGGCCGGCGACCCGGCGCGCGCCCTCGCGCGTTCCCGGCGCGACGCCTGCTCGGCGGCCCGTCGCCGGAACGTGGCCAGCACCGGGCCGAGCGGCGCGACGACGACCTCGCCGGTTCCGCCGTCCAACGCGACCGGTGTGCCGTCGGGAACCTCGAGCACCCGCGCGCCCAGGCCGACGACCGTGGGGACCCCGCGGGCGCGCGCGAGGATCGCGCCGTGCGACGTCGGGCTTCCGTACGCGAGCAGGACGCCCGCCACCCGGGCGGTGTCGAGACCGGCCGCCTCCGCCGGGGTGAGATCGGGTGCGATCAGCACGCCGAAACCCGGCGGCGCCCCGGCGGAGTCCCCGAGCAGGGCGCGCAGCACCTGCGCGGCGACCGCGCGGACGTCGGCCTCCCGGGCGCTGAGGTACGGATCGGCCAGCGCGCCGAACTCGGCGGCGATCCGGTCCGTGGCCGCCGACCAGGCCTGCGGGGCGGGCGCGCCGCCGCCGAGCCGGGAGCGCACGTCGGCGAGCAGGTCGGCGTCGCCGAGCAGCAGCAGGTGGGCGTCGAAGATCGCCGCGTGGGCGTCCCCGGCCTCGCGGGCCGTGTCGGCGCGGACCCGGCGCAGGTCCCGCCGGGCCGTCGCCAGGGCGTCCTCGATCCGGTCCCATTCCGCCGCCGCGCCCTGGGACGCGACGTCGGGGATGGTGGGCGCGGACGCGTGCGGGTGCCGGGCGGGACCGATTGCGATCCCCGGCGACGCCGGCCGCCCGAACCCTCCCACCTCCGCCACGAAGCCGTTCCCGGCGCCCGCCTCCGCGCGGGCGTCCGCGGCGGGCTCCCCGGCGTCCGCCTCGTCGAACGCGCGGGCGGCGAGCGCCACGACCCGGTCGACGGCCTCCCGCGCCTGTGCTCCCGACGCGCGCACCTCGAGCTCGTGTCCGTGCAGCGCGCCGAGGGTCGCGACGCGGGAGAGGCTGGACGCGGACACCCACGGCGATCCGGTGCCGCGGTTGCGGATCTCCACCTCGGCGTCGTACCCGGCGACCTGGGCGACGAGCCGCGCCGCCGGGCGCGCGTGCAGGCCGTGCGGGTTGGTCACGGTGAAGGTGGCGGACGGGCCGGTCCCGATGCCGCCACCGGACGCCGGTTCCACGCCGGCGGCCGGCGCCAGGTGGGACTGCTTGCCCGCCATCGCCGCAGTGGCCTCGTCGGAGACCTCCCGGCGGCCGGCGCCGGACGCCGCGGTGACGGCGGCGGCGACGAGGCCCTCTACCAGCGGCGCCGGGCAGAGCACGACCCGGTCGCGCAGGTCCTCTTCGAGCAGCTCGAGCGCGAGCTCGGCGGAGAGCACCGCGCTGCCCAGGTCCATGAGGACGACCACGCCGTCGCCTCGGTCGGCGGCGGCGACGGCGTCCGCGATGGCGACCGCGTCGGTGCCGAACGTCGTCTCGTCGAGGCCCGCGGCGACCTCGATCGGTGCCGGCTCGCCGTGCACCATCTCCGCCGCGAGGGCCACCGCGGCGCGGGCCAGCGCGCGGCTGTGGCAGACCACGACGAGGCCGACCACCGGCGTCAGGCCCCGTCGGCCAGCGCCGTCGCGGCGGCCGTCAGCAGCAGCGTCACCGACGTCGCGCCGGGGTCCTGGTGCCCGGCGCTGCGCTCGCCGAGGTAGCTGGCGCGGCCCTTGCGGGCGATCATCGGGATCGTCGCCGCCGTGCCCTCCTCCGCCGCCCGGACCGCGGCCTTCAGCGCCTCGCCGAGATCCCGGCCGGCGGCGAGCGCGGCGTCCAGCGCGTCCACCGCGGGAGCCAGCGCGTCGTACATCGTCTTGTCGCCGGCCTCGGCCCTGCCCCGCGCGACCACCCCGTCGAGGGCCGCCCGCAGCACCCTGGCGCAGTCCTGCGCGTCCAGGGCGCCGGCGGCGCCGGCCGCCGCGGCCATGCGCAGGAACGCGGTGCCGTACAGCGGGCCGCTGGCGCCGCCGACAGTGCTGATCAGTGTCATGCCGGCGCGCTTGAGCAGCATCGCCGGGGTGCCGGCGTCCTCGCCGTCCAGCGCCTTGAGCACGGCGGTCATGCCGCGGTCCATGTTGGCGCCGTGGTCGGCGTCCCCGATCGCGGAGTCGAGCTCCGTGAGCAGGTCCCGGTTGGCCGCGACCAGCCGGGCGAACTCCCTCATCCAGGCCGCGAGGGCCGGGGTTCCCACCGTGTAGGTCATCTCCGGGGGGATCACCACCGCAGCGCCGGGGTCCGCACCGGCGCGTCCCACAGCCGCAGGATCTCGTCGTCGGCCTTGACCAGGGTGACCGAGCACCCGGCCATGTCGAGGCTGGTGATGTACGAGCCGACAAGCGTACGGGCGACGGTGACCCCCGCCTTGGCGAGGATCGTCGCGATCTCGTGGTACATCACGTACAGCTCGATCATCGGGGTGGCGCCCATGCCGTTGACGAAGGCGATCACCCCGGCGCCGCCGGTGAAGTCGAGATCGCCGAGGATCGGACCGACGAGCATCTCGGCGACCTCGGCGGCCGACGCCGTCGGCACGCGGCGGCGGCCCGGCTCGCCGTGTATGCCGATGCCGATCTCCATCTGGCCGTCCGGGAGCTCGAACGTGGGCTTGCCGGCGGCCGGCACCGTGCAGGACGTGAGCGCCATGCCCATGCTGCGGCCGTTGGCGTTGACCGTGCGGGCGACGTCGGCGACCTCGGCGAGGGACCTGCCCTGCTCCGCGGCCGCACCGGCGATCTTCTCGACCAGCACGGTCACCCCGACGCCCCGGCGCCCGGCCGTGTACAGGCTGTCCTGCACCGCCACGTCGTCGTCGGTCACCACGGAGGCGACGGCGACGTCGGTGTCCGCCGCGGCGATCTCGGCCGCCATCTCGAAGTTCATGACGTCGCCGGTGTAGTTCTTGACGATGTGCAGCACCCCGGCGCCGCCGTCGACGGCCTTGGTCGCGGCCACCATCTGGTCCGGCACCGGCGAGGTGAAGATCTCGCCGGCGCAGGCGGCGTCCAGCATGCCGGCGCCGACGAACCCGGCGTGCAGGGGCTCGTGGCCGGACCCGCCGCCCGAGATCAGGCCGACCTTGCCCCGTACCGGGGCTTCGGCGCGGTAGACGATGCGGTTCTCGTGGTCGACGCGCAGGTCCGGATGGGCGTCGGCGACGCCGCGGAGCGCGTCGGAGACCACGTTCGCCGGGTCGTTGATGAGCTTGTTCATCGGTGGCTCCTCGCTGTGTGCCGGAGGGACGGCCTGCCACTCCACAAGCTACGCCGACCACCGGACGGGCGCTCAGGCTCCGCGCAGCGGCCGGAAGCTTTCCAGCACCGCCGTGAGTTTCTGCAGGTTGGCCGCCCAGGCCGCCCGCGTGGTCCGCCACTCGATGCGGTAGGTGTAGCCGTCGACGACGACGAACTGCGCCATGGCGCGTGCCGGGACCGACGCGCGGTCGCGGAAGGTGTACTCCCAGACGGCGCCGGGCGTCCGGGGCAGCGCCTCGATCCGGACGCGCCGGTACGCCGGAAGCGTGACCTGCCGTTCCTCGTCGATCAGCGCCGCGACGAGGTCCGCGGCGCCGGGCTTCCACCGGCTGATCCGCAGGCTCGCCCGCCCGCCGGGCGCGGTGAGGGACCGGGTTCCCCGCGCGTCCCGGCCCTCGGCCCAGCCGCTCGGTACGGCCACCGAGAAGCCGCTCGGATCATCCCACCACTCAAAGCCGCGCGGCAGGACGAAGGGCGCCGGCGGCGGGCCGGCCTCGGCCGTCGGCGCGGCCTGTGCCCGCCGGGCACTCCCTCCGTCGTCCGCCGGCGGGCGGCGGCCGGCCGTGCCGGCCAGGGCGGCGAACGCCAGAAGGGCGGCGGCCGCCGCGGCGGCCGCCGTCAGGGATCCGCGTGCCCGGGTCCTCGTCCGGGCCGGGCCCCCCCGCCCCGCCGGGCGGCCCCCCGCGGGGGCCCGGGGCCCCCCCCCCCCCCCGCCCCCCCCCCCCGCCGCCCGGGCCCCGACCGCGGCC